>DAIPYB010000015.1:0-17458 GCA_036782955.1 Pseudoxanthobacter sp.
GATTTCATCGTGCCAATTCTGGCGATAGATTTCTTCCGAAAGCGGCCGGTTGCTGTCCTCGTGGCCGAAGGTGCCCGCCATGCCGCAGCAGCCGGTGCTGCCGGTGGCGAGGGGAATGCCGAGCCGGCCGAAGATCGCCGCCCACTGCCCCACGGCGGCGGGCGCGTTGGTGCGCTCGGTGCAGTGCGCCAGCAGCCGGAAGCGGCGGCCCCCGGACGGCGCGGCAACTTGTGGCAGGCGCGACAGATTTTCCGCCAGCCACTCCTGCGGCATCTGCACGTGCACGGGGAGGCTCTTGCCCAGCGCAGCCGGGTATTCGCTGCGGAAGGCCAGCGTCATCGACGGATCGAGCCCGACGAGCGGCACGCCGGTTGCCGCCAGCGCCCGCAGGCTGGAGGCGCTGCGGGCCGCCGTGCGGGCAAAGGCGCCGAGATAGCCATGCACATGCAGCGCCTTGCCGTTGCGGATGCCATCGGCCACGAACGGCAGGAAACCCAGCTTGCGGGCAAGATCGACGGTATCGAGCAGCAGTTGCGGCTCGAAGTGGCGGGTGAAGGCATCGGGCACGAACACGACAGCGCGGGCGCGCTCATCCGCCGAAAGCCGCTCCAGCGCGGCCACGGTTGCCGGCGGTACCTGGCGGCGGCGGAGTTCGGCCTTCAGCGGCAGGGCGGGCAGGGCGGGCAGGGCCGTCAGGCCGGCCACGCGCATCAGCGCCTGTCCGATCCGGGTGCCGGAGACAACATTATAGGCCGGCCGCGCCCGGGCCATCCACGGCAGGGTGCTTTCGATGGCAGCCACCAGCGGCGCCTTGAGCGGGCGCAGATAGCGGCTGTAATAAAGCTCCAGAAAGCGGGCGCGGAAGGCCGGGACGCTGACCTTGACCGGGCACTGCCCGGCGCAGGCCTTGCAGGACAGGCAGGTATCCATGGCCGCGCGCACTTCGTGGGAGAAGTCGTCGCGGTTGGCGGGATCGAGCGTGTTCCACGCCCGCCGCAGCAATTGCAGCGGCCCGCCGCCCTGCCGCCGCACATTATCGGCCTCGTGGCGCGGGTCGATGCCGGCGGCGGAGAGCAGCCGCAACCATTCACGCATCAGCGAGGCCCGGCCCTTGGGCGAATAACGGCGGTCGCGCGTGCCCTTGTAGGAGGGGCACATCGGGCTTGAGGTATCGAAATCGAAACAGGCGCCGTTGCCGTTGCAATAGGCCGCGTTATCGAACGCGGCGCGGATGTCGGCGGCGATGGTGCGGTCGAATTCGCCACGCAGAGGAACCCCGTCGATGGCGGTGAGCGGGCTGCCGTCGGGTGTGGCGATCTTGCCGGGGTTCATCTGGTTCAGCGGATCGAACACCGCCTTGACCTGCTGCAGGCAGGGATAGAGGTCGCCGAAGAACGACGGCACATATTGCGAGCGCACGCCCTTGCCGTGCTCGCCCCACAGCACGCCGCCATAACGCTGCGTCAGTTCCACCACGGCATCGCTGATTTCGCGCACCAGCGGCACATGGTCCGGCCGCGTCAGATCCAGTGCCGGGCGAACGTGCAGGACACCGGCATCCACATGGCCGAACATGCCGTATGCGAGGCCATGGCTGTCGAGCAGGGCGCGGAATTCGCGGATATAGGGGGCGAGGTTCTCGGGCGGAACGGCGGTGTCTTCCACGAAGGGTATCGGGCGAACCGGTCCTTCCACATTGCCGAGCAGGCCCACGGCGCGCTTGCGCATGGTCCAGATCGCCTGCACGCCGGCCTTGTCGCGCGTCAGGGTCCAGCCGAGACGCCCCTGCATCGGACTGGCCGCGAGGCGGGCGGTGAGATCGGCGAGCTTGCGCTCCAGTTCCTCCTCGTCGTCCGCCAGAACCTCGGCGATGTTGATGCCGCTGGCCTGCCTGCCGTCATCTTCGGGAAAAAAGGCGGCGATGTCGCGCCACACCAGATCGCCCTGAGCCAGCCGCAGCACCTTTTCGTCCACGGTTTCGACCGATGCCACCTTCAGCGCGGCCAGCGTGCGGGCGTCCTCGAGGGCGGTGTTGAAATCGTCGTAGCGGATGTTGATGAGCGCGCTGAAGGCAGGCAGCGGCAGGAGGCCGATTTCCGCCTCCGCGATCATGCCCAGCGTGCCTTCCGAGCCGCACAATATGGCGGTTGCGTCGATGCCGCCGTCCGCGGTGCGCAAGTGGGCCAGATCGTAGCCTGTCATGAAGCGGTTGAGGCGGGGAAAGACCTCGGCGATGCGCGTGCGCTTCTCCCGCTCGATGGTGTCGAGGGTGCGGTAGATCGCGCCGACCCGGTCGGTGCGCGCCTTCAGGCTCTCCAGCGCGGTCGCATCGGCCGGGCGAAACCACCAGTCGGTGCCGTCGGAGAGAATGGCGCGCACGCCCCGCACATGGCTGCTGGTCTTGCCGTAAAGGCACGAACCCTGCCCGCAGGCATCGGTGCTGATCATGCCGCCGATGGTGGCGCGGTTGGAGGTGGAAAGCTCCGGCGCGAAGAACAGGCCGTAAGCCTTCAGGGCCTTGTTGAGCTGGTCCTTCACCACGCCCGGCTCGACGCGTGCGGTCATGCGCACCGGATCGATTTCCAGAATGCGGTTCATGTAGCGCGAGCAGTCGATGACGACGCCATCCGTCAGCGACTGGCCGTTGGTGCCGGTGCCGCCGCCACGCATGGCAACCTTCATCTGCGCGAAGGCGGGGCGCGCCAGAACGTCGGCGATGATCTTCAGGTCGGCCGCGTCGCGCGGAAAGACGATGCCGGTCGGCGTGATCTGGTAGATCGAATTGTCCGTTGCAAACACGGTCCGGGCCGCCGCGTCGTCGCCGGTTGTGCCGCGCAGGCCGGCCGCGGTCAGGGCGGCGAAAAAGACCGCGCGCGAAGGGCTGGTGTCGGTCGGCGACTTGAGGTGCGGAATCATGGCGGCATGGGTCCGGTGCGGCTGCTTTGCCGCCAGCTTATAAAGAAAAGCCGGGCCCTTTACCAAGTGCGGAGGTGGCACGCCGGCTTCGCTGCGCCGGGCGTGACCGGATGGCATCCGGACGGCCCCGCCCGACGAAACTGTCCGGCCTCATGTGCTTTTCGGTTGCAGCCGCTACCGGCGCAGCGGCTGCAACCTGTTCCACGGGCCGGGGAAAGACCTGCCGGCCCGCTTTCGCCGAAGTCAGGACGGTCTCTCGCCCATTCCGATCAGGCGGTGATGCTTGCGCCCGGGAGGGTCACGCTCGCAACGTAATAGGCGACGCTGCCGCTGCCGGAATTACAGTTGATCGTGAGGGTAATTCCGTCGCTGTTGGTGGCCTTGTAGCTCAGTTTGTCTTCCGAGTCTGTATTCTCGGCTGCTGTCTGCGCGGTGATATCGAAGCCACAGTAGCAATTATTGCTGCCGATGGCCAGCGGACACTCGACGCCAAAGGCGAAGGACACCGTCTTCGTGTCGGTGCTCTTGCCGCTCGGATTGTAGGCGCATTGCAGGCGGAAGCCATATTGGGTTCCCACCAGCGCGTTGTCCCTCTTGGTGGTGAGGAAAAAGCCGCCATAGGCATAGGTGCCGTTTGGCGAGATGTAGGAGCCGGGAATGGAACTCGTGATGACGGCGGGCTTTCCGGAAACGTTGTAGTCATCGACGAAGTCGATCTTGTTGCCCTTCAGGTCCGCGCCACCGTTCAGCTCGTTGATCAGGAATACCACGCAGACCGCCGGCTTCTGCATGAAATAGATGATCGGGATCAGCACGGACAGCACGATGAAGGCTGCGATGGCAACCACCACGGCAACCGTGGCGGCAACGACGCCGGCAACCGTACACGAAACGGTGAAAGCGCCGCTCAGCGTCACGAGCTGATAGAACGTGACCGCGCCGGCCACCGCACCGACCGCCACGGAACTGAAACCGACGATTTCCAGGGCGGTCTGGATTGCATCGTTGCCGGTCATCTTCGACAGGCGCTCGACGCCGTCGAGCAGTTTCTGGACCTGAACTTCGATTGCGGAACCGGTGGCGCTGTTGAGGGTTGCCAGCAGGTCCGGGTTCAGGGCGACAACGGCCGTTTGCGAGGTGTCGGCAAGCTCGGAGAAATATTTCATCGTCTCGAAGGCGCCGGCGATATTCTGCCGGTCGTGGTCGCCGCTGAGGGATGACAGCAGCGTTTCGACGTTGGTTCTCTGTATTTCTGCATTCAGAGCGGTCACCTTCGCACGCAGATCGTCGCGTGCGCTTGCAACGATTTCACTGTAGATCGCGATCTGCTCTTCATCGCTTCTCGCGGCCAGAATCTTGCCGGTCTGCTCGGGGAAAGTCTCCTGCAGTCTGGCCCGGTAATATTTGATTTTCTGGGCGTCCATTATTTCCTCCCTGAATTGAGTGACGGAAGGACAATGCAATTTATGAGAGTGTAACGCAACCAGAAAGAGTGGCCGGATTCCGGGAAATGGCGTTTTCGCGGGCACCGTCTTCCTGCCAACTGCCGGGTTCTTGCGTGAACGGTGCCAGCAGGGGAAAATGGCGGTGCGTCGCCACGAGGCCTGCGATCGGTGGGCTGCGCAGACGGACGGGGAGTGCTGCCATGAAAGTGTCTGCGGTTGTGGGGCCGGTGCGTGCCGCGCTGGCGGCTGCGTGCCTGATGGCAGCCCCCGTGGCCGCCGGCGCGGCAGGCGATGTGCTGCCCGCAGGCCCGGACTGGCCCGACAGCCCGATGGCGCGGCTGGCGGCGCTGGCGCTGGTGCAGAGCCTGAACGCGGACCTGCTTTCCAACCCCAGCGCGACGCTGACGCTCGATCGCTGGTGCGCCGATCACGGGCTCGCCCCTTCCGGAGCCAAGGTGGTTGCCGAGCGCGCCGAGGGACAGGATGTGCCGGCCGGCCCGGAGGTGCGCAAGGCGCTTGGCATCGACGCGGATGAGCCCGTGCGTTATCGCCGTGTGCGGCTGCGCTGCGGCACGCAGACTTTGTCCGAAGCGGACAACTGGTATGTGCCGGCACTGCTCACCGCCGACATGAACAAAACGCTGGAAACCACGGACACCGCCTTCGGGCGGGTGGTGAAGCCGCTCGGCTTCCGGCGGCAGACCCAGTCAGCGCATCTTCTCTGGCATCCGCTGCCGCAGGGCTGGGAGATGGATGCGGCGATGCCCGATGCGGGCGCCGGCGGCGGCCGGCTGGACGTGCCGCCATTCGTGCTTGAACACCGGGCCGTGCTGACCCTGCCGGACGGACGCCCGTTCAGCATGGTGACGGAGCGCTATACCCGCGCCCTGCTGGCTTTCCCGCTGCCGCGGGGCCTCTGAAAAGATGCTCGCTGGCTGGTGTGTGCCGGCCGGAAAATGTGCTGGATCACAGCGGACAGAAACAACCGCTCTATGATGCACAACCGTCGCCTGAGGGCGATGGTGGCTCCGCGGCCGCTTTTCGGTTCTGAGGGGGGGCGGAAGGCCGGCCGCGGAGCCCGCCGGCCCGGCCCCCGGATGTGTGCTCAGCCGAAGGGGCCGCCCTCGATATTGGAAACAATACCGCGGATGATGTTGGTGCCGTCCTCGCCGCGCAGTTCGTCGTACCAGGCGCGCATCGCGGCCGGGTCCTTGCCGTGGGTGACGTCGCCACGGCGCCGCGCCCGCAGCACCAGATCGCGGGCGCGTTCGGCCCGCCGGTTCTGGTAGCGCACGAGAGCATCCTCGATGCCCAGCGTGTGGGTGCGCAGCGATTGCGCCAGCACCACGGCATCCTCCATGGCCATGCAGGCGCCCTGTCCGATATCCGGCGAGGTGTTGTGGGCGGAATCGCCCAGAATTGCCACCCGGCCCTTCGCCCATGTCAGGAACGGTTCGATATCGTGGATTTCCACCCGGTTGGTGGTCTGCGGATCGATGGCGCCGATGAGCCGCTGCACCGGCGGCGCCCAGCCGCTGAAATAGCCGCCCAGCAGATCGCGGTAGGCCTCGCGTTCATTCGGCAGTCCGGCCGGCAGCGGCACGTCGAAGAAGAAATAGAACCGGTTGCCGGCAATCGGCATCACCGAGGCGCGCTTGCCCTCGCCGACGAAAGTGGTCCACTGGTCCTTCGGCGCAATCGCCTCATCGATGGTGATGAGACCGTTCCAGTTGACATAGCCGACATAACGGCGCTGGGGCGCCTCGCCCAGAACGTGGGTACGCACCAGAGAATGCGCGCCGTCGGCACCGATCAGCATGTCACCACTGTCGGTGGTGCCGTCGGTGAAGGTCGCGGTCACCGTGGTGCCGTCGTCGTCGAGCGAGGCCATCCGGGTGCCGAGCCGGATGTCGCCGAGGCCGAACTCGTCCATCAGCATGAGCTGCAGTTCCGCGCGCGAAACAGGATAGGGCCGCTGGCCCACCTGCTGCACCAGCGGGGCAAGGCTGAACTGCGTCATCACCGCGCCGGTCAGCCCGTCCATGTAGGCCATGTTGTCCATCATGCCGCCAAGGGCGGCGACCTGCCTGCCGAGGCCCAGATAATTCAGGCATTTGATGCCGTTGGACCAGAGTGACAGGGCCGCGCCCACCGGGCGCACCTCGCGCACCTGCTCGTAGATGCGCACCTCGTGGCCAAGCTGCTTCAGCGCGATGCCGGTGCAAAGGCCGCCGATGCCGGCCCCGATGATAACGACCTTCATGTCTGGCATTCCCGTCTGGAGGTTCCGGCTGCCTGCGTTCCGGGGAGGCGGGCGCAGATGCCGGATTGAAACCAGACTTTTCGCAAATGCCCCCGGAAACAATGCGGCAAATCAAGCGCCCGCCGGTCATCCCGCGCGCAAGGGCGGCCGACAGGCGAGCACGGTGGCCTCAGCGGGCGATCAGGAGGCCGTATTCATGAGGGTGGCGCATGGACACCAGATCCTTCCGCCGGACCACGTTCGTGGGATAGCGGGGGGAAAGAGAGGTCGTGTCGACCGGCACCACGGCCACGCCCTCGCCATCCTCCACGATTGCCTCCTCGCGCGGGAAGGCAAAGGTGTCCGGCCCGAACACACCGCTGGCGCCTTCAAGGCCGCGCTGCGGATCGAGGATATTGGCGAAGCAGAACCAGACATTGTTCTCGCCGCCCCGCACGCGGAAATGGTGCCAGTGGAACGGATCGGCCCCGGTCGGGATGGGATAGTTCTGGCCGACTTTCGTGCCGGCATGCGCCGCCGTGAAGCGGCCGGCGATGGCGGCGGGCGCGGCGATGATGTCGCAACCCTCCAGCGCCAGCACGCGGCCGGCCTCCGGGAACAGCGCATCCTGCCCCACCAGAACGCCGAGGCGGCCGGCGGGGGTGTCGAACACAGCCCATGCGTCCGCCGGCCGGGCCCATGTGCGCTCCGTGGCGGACAAATGGGTCTGGCGGGCGATGCCGGCCACGCCATCGGGGCCGATCACAGCGGCGGCGTTGTAGAGGCCGTCGGCGGCCCGTTCCGCGAACCCGACGACGAGCCACAGCTTTTCGCGCCGGGCAAGCGCGGCGAGCGCGGCAATGGCGGCATCGTCGGCGGCCACGGCCTGCGGGGCGGAAAGGCCGGTCAGGGCGCGGGCCGGGAACACCACCAGATCGGCCCCTTCCCGTCGGCGTGCCTCGGTGGCCAGCGCGCGGATGCGCGCCACGTTGGCGGCGATATCGTCGCCGGGCGTCATCTGCGCCACGGCCACGCGGGAAAGGCGGCCCGGCGGCAGCGGGCGATGGCCGTAGAGCGAGAAGAAGTCGGTCGGGTTCCAGAGAAAGGTATCGGTGGCAAGGCGCAGGTAGAGTTCCGGCCGTCTCTCGCTGAAGGCCGGGGCGCAGCCATGGCGCGGACCCGGTGCGGCCAGTTCTGCCACGGCCACACCGTCTCCGGCATCGATCAAGGCCGCAAGCGTGCCGTCCGGGTTGATGATGCAGCTCCCGCCGCTGAACTGCACGCCGCGCTCAAGACCCCAGCGATTGGATTCGATCACCGCGCAGCCGTTCTCGAACGCGCGGCTGATCCAGTAGGGGGCGGGGGTGCGCTCCGCCAGCCAGTTGGAGATGTGGCAGATGACATCCGCACCGCCGAGAGCGGCGAGGCGTGCGGTCTCGATGAAGTGGATATCCATGCAGATCAGAAGGGCGACGCGGCCGACCGGCGTTTCGAACACCTGATGGCCGAGATTGCCGGCAGCCGACCATTTCGGCTCGGCGATATAGGGGTGGGTCTTGCGGTGCGTGCCGACGATCCCTTCCGGGCCGATGAGCACGGCGGAATTGTAATAGAGGTCCGTCGCCGGATCGACTTCCGGCATGCCAATGACGATGTGGCAGCCGAGCGTTCGCGCAAGGGCGGAAAAGCGGTCCGTGGTGGGGCCGGGCACGGGCTCCACATGGGGCGCGACTTCGGCGCGGTCGAACCAGCAATAGCCGGTGGTGCCCATTTCCGGCGTCACGACCAGCCGTGCGCCGGCCTGTGCGGCCTGCGCGACGAGCGCGCAGAGAGCGTCGATGTTGCGATCCTTCTCGCCCAGTGTCGGCTCGAACTGGACGGTGGCGACGAGGGGGCGCTGGGTCATGGTGGCGTCTCTGTGGCGGCGTTTCTTCGGGCAAAGGGAGGGCGGCCGGCGCCGCGGTGCTGAAGCAGGGCGGCGCCGGGGCGCGAGGCCGGATTGTCGGGGGCGAAGAGGCGGCCGGTCAGCCGATCAGCGACTTCTTGATGGACGCGCCGAGGGTATATTTCGGGTCCACCATGTTGCCGAGACGCACGCGGCCGGCCTGCGTGAGCAGGAAATAGGCGTCGGTTTCGCTGAAGCCATAATCGGCGGCGAGCCAGCGCGTCAGTTCGCGGTAGGCGATGCGGGCGGCGTCTTCCATCGGCCGGGCGGAGCCGATGGTCATGATGAAGTCCTTCGTCTCAAGACGAGGCCACTTGATCGTCCAGCCCTTGATGAGATCGACCTGAACCGTGGTGACGGTCGGATGCTCCACCGCCACACCGCACAGTTCGCCATCGCCCTGCGCGGCATGGCAGTCGCCGAGATAAAGCAGCGCGCCGGCGGTGTTGACCGGCAGGTAGATGATGGCACCGGTGCCGACATCCGGCAGATCCATGTTGCCGCCGTAATAGTCCGGCTGCAGCGCGCTGATGGCTTCGATTTCCGGCGAGGTGCCGATGGTGCCGATGAACGGCTCGTAGGGCAGGGTGATCTTGTCGCTGAACTTCGTGCCGGTCTCCAGATCGATATCCATCTTCTTCACGATCTCCGGAAGCGGAGGATTGAGAAGAGCGGTATCGCCGGTGGCCACCAGGCCGCCGAACTCCGGCATGATGCAGGTGGTGCCGCGGGGCTGGGGACCGCGCGGCACGATGGAGCGGATATAGACCGCCAGCGTGTCGCCCTTTTCGGCACCGTTCACATAGATCGGTCCGTTCTGCGGGTTGAGATAGGGGAAGTTCAGGATTTCCGAGGGCTTGTCGCTCTCCGACTTGATCTTGCCCTCGAACGCGTCGTGGGTCTCGGCGGCCACCACGTCGCCGGGATCGATGGTGAGAACCGGCTTCACATAGGGCCCGTACACATAGTGATAGGTGCCCTGTTCGGCTTCGGTAAGGGTGTGCTCGGTGCCGGGACGGCCCTTGGCGACGGCCTTGGCGGCCATGATGGACGTATCGAGCCAGGACATTGTTGTCCCCTCCTTGTTGCTCTGTTCGCAGTCAGACGGCGAGATGGCGACGCATGGCCTCGCCATCGGCCAGTGCATCCCTGTCGAGGCTGGCAACGATCCGGCCCTTGTCCATGACGTAGCAGCGCTGGGCCATGGCACGGATCATGTCGATGTTCTGCTCGACAAGGATGATGGTGACGCCGGTGGCGCTGTTGAGCGCCACCATGATGCGGGCGATGTCCTGCACGATGTTGGGCTGAATGCCCTCGGAGGGTTCATCGAGCAGGATCAGGGCCGGGTCGGCGATGAGAACGCGGGCGATGGCGAGCTGCTGCTGCTGGCCGCCGGACATGGTGCCCGCGCGCTGGTTCCATCGCTCTTCGAGGATGGGAAAATAATCGCGCACGCGGCGATGATCGGCGTCCGTAACCTTCGGCTTCAGCATCGCCCCGACGGCGAGGTTCTCGGCTACCGTCAGGCGTGGGAACACGTCGCGGCCCTGCGGCACGTAGCCGATGCCGAGCCGGGCGCGGCGGTGGGGCGGCAGGGTCTCGATGGCATCGCCGCGATAGACGATCGATCCGCCCATGGCGGGCACGAGGCCGATGAGGCTTTTCATCAGCGTGGACTTGCCCACGCCGTTGCGCCCGATCACCGCCACGATCTCGCCTTCGCGCACCTCAAGGTCCAGCCCCTGAAGCACCGGCTTGCCGCCGTAGCCCGCCCTGAGGCCGCGGGTGGAAAGCAGAACTTCCTTACGCATGACCCTGCCCCAGATAGATGGCCGCGACGCGTTCGTCGGCTTCGATTTCGTCGATGGTGCCCTGCGCGAAGACCTGCCCCAGATGCAGCACCGTCACGCGCCCGGCGACCTGCCGCACGAACGCCATGTCGTGCTCCACCGCCAGAACGGTCATGCCCTGCGCATTGAGGCGCAGGATCAGCTCGCCGGTCTCGCGGGTTTCGTCCGGCGACATGCCGGCGGTCGGCTCGTCCAGCAGCAGCAGGCGTGGGCGCAGGCTGATCGCCATGCCGATTTCCAGCCACTGCTTCTGGCCGTGGCTGAGATTGCCGGCGAGCTGGCGGGCTTCCCCCCCGAGCTTCAGGAAAGCCAGCAGCCGCTCTATCTCGTCGCCGAGGGTGGCGGCGGGATAGTGATGCTGCATGGCGATTTCCAGATTCTGCCGCACCGAAAGGGCGCGGAAGATGCCCGGCACCTGAAACTTCACCGACATGCCGCGCCGTATGCGTTCGAACGGCTTGAGCCGGGTGATCGTTTCCCCGGCGAACACGATCTCGCCGCCGGAAGGCAGATGCTCGCCGAGCAGCAGGCGGAAGAGCGTGCTCTTGCCGGCGCCGTTGGGGCCGATCAGGCAGTGGATTTCGCCGGCCTCCAGCGCCAGATCCACCTGGTTTGTCACATGCAGGCCGCCGAAATGCTTGTCGAGCTTGCGGGTTTCGATGAGGGGCATCACACCTTCTCCCGGTTGCGGCGCGACAGGCGGCCGGCAACGCCGGCAAGGCCCAGAACAAGACCGCGCGGCGCGGCCAGAACAGTCACCACCAGCAAGAGGCCCATCACCACGAGGGCATATTGGCTGCCGTGGATGGTGAGGGCCTGAAAGCCGGCCAGCACCACAAGCGTACCGATGAGGGTCGCGGTCAGGTCGGACCGGCCGCCGACGGCGACCCAGACGATCGGCAGGGATGCCGCCGTCATGCCCATGCTGGAGGGGGTGATGTACTGGCCCCAGCTCGTGTAGAGGACACCGGAAAGGGCGGCGAGCGCGGCACCGATGACGAAGCCGCCGAGCTGGTACTTGCGCACGTCGTAACCCAGCATTTCGGCCCGGCCGGGATTTTCGCGGATGGCAACGAGCACGTTGCCGAACGACGAGTTCACCAGAATGCGAAGGCCGAGATAGACAGCCACGAGAAGGCCGAGCACGAAATAATAGAGGCCGATATCGGGAAACAGCACGATGTCGCCACCGGGCCACGGGATTGTCAGCGGCGGCATGCCGCTCATGCCGTTGAAACCGTTGAGGCGGGCGGAGCCGATGTGCCATTCCGGCCCGGCCGTCTGGGCCATGAAGCGTTCCAGCACCAGTGTCAGCGACAGGGTGACGATGCCGAGGAACACACCGGAGATGCGCCCGAAGAACAGGAAATAGCCGACGAGCGCCGCGAATGCGGCAGCGAAGGCGACCGACAGCACCACGGCCACCAGCGTGAAGCCGTATTCGGCGCCGAAATTGATGGTCAGCACGCCGTAGCAATAGCCGGCGACGCCGAAGAATGCGGTCTGGCCGAAGGAGAGGGCGCCGCCATAACCCCAGATGAGGCTGAGGCCCAGCGCCATGAACACCCATGTGAAGAAATAGACCGTGTTGCCGACGGTGTAGCCGTCGCTGAAGAGCGGCCAGATCAGGAAGGCGGCCAGCACCACGGCGAAGGCCGCCCAGAAGGCAGGCCCCCGGCCCAGCGTCTGCGGACCTTCGAGGCGGCGGAGAAAGCGGAAATGGGACATCGCGGTGGATCCTGCCTCAGGCGCGTTCGCGCATCAGGAAGCCGGAGATACCCTTCGGCAGCACCCGGATGACGATGATGACGGCAGCCAGCAGGCCGATCTGGCCGAAGAGCTGGCCCTGCCAGGAGGTGAGTGTGGCCTTGACCACCGCCAGCACCGCGGCTGCGGGCGCCGTGCCGAGGAACACATCCGCCCCGCCGACCACGACAGTCACGAATGCTTCCATGATGAAGGTGGTGCCCATGGTGGGAACCAGCGTCATGGTCGGGGCATAGAGCCCGCCGGTCAGGCCGGCGAGGCCGGCACCCAGCGCGAAGGTGAGGCTGTAGACGAGGCGGGTATCGACGCCGAGGGCGGCAGCCATGTGCGGCACCTGAATGGTGGCGCGGGCGCGGATGCCGAAGCCGGTCCAGTTGAACAGCGCATAGAGCCCGCCGAGCACCGCCAGCGCCATGACGAACAGCACGACGCGATAGAGGGAGTAGGAATACTCACCCACCTGAAAACTGCCGAACGGCGTGCCGACGCCGGCCATGGTGGAGCCGAGCAGGATGAGGGTGCCCTGCGTGGCGATGAGGCTGATGCCCCATGTGGCGACGATGGTATCGAGCGGACGTTCGTAGAGATGGCGGATGACCAGCCGCTCGACGAAGGCGCCTACCACCGCCGAGGCCAGCGCGCCGGCCACGATGGCCAGCGGCAGCGGCAGGCCGGCACGGGCCGCGGAAACCGTGACATAGGCGCCGCACATGATGAATTCGCCGTGGGCGAGGTTGATGACGCCCATCATGCCGAAGATGACGGCCAGCCCGCAGGCGGCCAGAACAAGAAAGGCGAACGCATCGCCAAACTGGTAGAGGGCTGAAAAGGCGAGTGAGCCGGCATCCATCGTGCGGCAGTTCCCACTTCACGGAAGATCTTCGGGGGAGGCCGGCCCCGGCCCACATACGTGGGCGGGGCCGGCAACGGGGCGGCGGAAGGAGACCGGCGGTCAGCCCTTCGGCGGCGGGTTGGAGGGGGTGTACTGCGCGCTCGGATCGCTCTTGGTCAGGTCGCAGCCGGCATCGCCCAGCCAGTAGGGCTTGATGCCTTCCCACTTCTTGGGAAAGTCGATCTTGTGCTCGCCATCGACGTGGGCGAGGTAGATCGTGTGCGACATATGCTGGCTCTTGGGATCGATGCAGACCTTGCCCTCGGGAGCATCGGCGCACACATCGCCTTCGGCGATCACTTTGCGCAGGTCATCGCGCTTGGTGGAGCCGCCGGCCCGCTCGACCATCTGCTTGTAGAGATAGACCGCGAGATAGGAGTTCTCGGCCTCCTGATTGACGTAAGGCTCGTTCGGGAACTTCTCGCGGAATTTCTTCACGAACGCCTTGCTCTCCGGCGTATCGATTTCCTCGATATAGTTGGTGGTGACGTACATGTCCTTCAGGCTCGGCGGCTTGAAGCGCTTGTGCTCGTAGCCCTGACCGACATTGACCGAGGAGGCCATCGGCAGGTTCAGGTTGGCTGCCGCCGCCTGTTCGTAATAGGAGGCCTGCGGCGTGCCCACGAGCAGGGTCACCACGAAATCGGGCTTGGCCTTCTGGATGTTCTGGATCGACTGCGAGAACTGGGAGACGCCGAGGGGAATGAATTCCTCTCCCACCATCTCGCCGCCGTTTTCCTTGACGATGTTGCGCACCCATTCAGCCGAGATCTGGCCGAAATTGTAGTCGGCGGCGAGCGTGTAGACCTTCTTGCCGTATTTCTCCATCATCCACGGGATGAGCGTGGAGAACTGCTGCTCCGGCACCGCGCCGGTAACCACCATGTTGGCGTCGCAGACGCCGCCTTCATACTGGTTGTTGTAGAAGGCGAAGCCGTCGAACTGGTTGACGATCGGGCGATAGGCCTCGCGCGAGGCCGACGAGAAGCCGGCGAAGACCGCATCCACCTTGTCGCGCTGCAGCACGCGGCGCATGAATTCCTGATAGCGGGTGTTGTCGGACTGGGTGTCGTAGATGACGAGTTCCAGCGGACGGCCATCGATGCCGCCGGCCTTGTTGATTTCCTCGGCGGCAAGCTCGATGGCGTGGACCTTGCCGATAGTGGCGGCGGCGAAGTCGCCGGACTGGTCTTCCAGCACGCCCAGTTTGATGGGTTCGGCCGCCGAGGCCGCCTCGACGCAGAGCAAAAGGCTCCCCGTGAGGGCTGCAGCACGCAGCCCCCGCTTCATCTGCTTCAGCATTGATTTCTCCTCTGGTTTTTAAATTGTGCCGCCTCCGCCCGCCGGTTCCTCGCCGGAAACCGGGCGGGCTTCGTCAGCGGCCGCGCAGGCTTTTCCCGCCCGGCGGCACACGCACCGGCACCGCCGGTGCGGGTATCTCCCGCGTCGCCGCCGGGGCGGATAAGTCCGTCCGGCGCCGCAACTGAAGTTCGCAATAGTCCTCGACACCCATGCGCTGGCGCATCGCTTCCCGGCGCAGGCGGGCGAAGGCTTCCTCGTCGTCGATGCCGGCTTCCGCCATCAGTGCGACCACCGCCTTGATCACTGCCCGCCGCCCCCGGCGGCGGTGTTCGAGGGTGTCGATGCGCTGGTTCTGTTCCTCCCGCAGCAGGAACTGGTTGATGGCGAGAAACAGCACTGCATAGACCGCCGCACCGTGAACCGGCTTGCGCAGGAATCCGGTGGCGCCCAGGTTCACCAGCGACTTCAGGCGGCCGGGCGTCTCCACGCCGATCAGGCCGATGAGTGGCACCGGCGCCGGGCCGCCATCTCCGAAGCCGAGCACGCCATCGAGGTCGCCATCGACGAACAGCATGTCGCGTTCAGCCGACAGGCTCGCCAGATCGATCTGCGCGCGGCCGTCGACGATCGGTGCGAACTGGGAGCTCACCCCGAGCTTTGCCAGCGTTTCCACCAGCATCTCCACTGCGGCGGGCCGGTTGCAGACGATCAGCGCGCGGCTGCCATTGAAGTTCTGCTGCAGACGGACAGCCATCAGCGGACCACCTTCAGGTTGGACGGCCGGGAGGCCACGGCGAAACGGGGGGCGGACTGGATGAGATAGGGGTCGGGCCGGATGGGGGCGCCGGCATCCCAGATCACGTCGAAGCGGGCATCGGGCGTGGAGCGGGCGATGCGGGGGGTGAGCCAGCTGTGCAGGGTCTGCGGATCGATCCGAACCGGTCCCTGCGGCGCCTCGATGCGCTGGCGCGTCACCGCCTGCCGAACCGCGCCGACCTCGTCGGTGCCGGCATCGGCCAGTGCGAGGGCGAGCAGGCGGGCGGCGAGATAGGCCGCCTCCGCATCGGCGGAGGTGGAGGGGCCGCCGGGAAACGCGCGGTCATAGGCGGCGGTGAAGGCGCGGTTGGCGGGCGTGTCGAGGCTGGAGAAATAGACCAGAGAGCTGAGGTGGCCATCCACTGCTTCGGCGCCGATTTCCTTCAGCTCCGGCTCCGACAGCGTGCAGCTTGCCACCGGAATCTCCCGGGCCTGATCGATGCCCGCCGCCGTGCAGGCAGCGCGAAACTGGCGGAAGAAGGCATAGGCACTGACGCCGATGAGATTGTTGAACACCACCCGTGGCCGGGCTTCGATGATGGAGGCCACCACCTGCCCGAACTCGGTCTCCCCGACGGGGAAATAACGCTCCGCCACCACGCGACCGCCCCGTGCGGTCAGCGCCTCGCGGAAAATACGGTTGTTCTCCCACGCCCAGATATAATTGGAGCCGATGCAGTAAGCTTCATCGCCAAGCTCGGAGACGATATGGTTGACCAGCGGCAGAACGTGCTGGTTCGGAGAGGCGCCGGTATAGATGACGTTCCCGGATGTCTCGAAGCCTTCATAGTGCGACGGATACCAGAGAAGGCCATCGTGCTTTTCAAAGCAGGGGATGACTTCCTTGCGGCTTGAGGAGGTGTAGCAGCCGACGACATGGCGCACGCCGCTGGAAAGCAGCTCGTTGCTCAGGGCGTGGTAGCGGCTGAGGTCGCCGCCGGGATCGACGACGACCGGTTCGATGACCACCCCGGCTTCGGCTTCCGCCTCGGCGATGGCCAGCAGCGTGCCGTTCAGCATGGAGTGGGCGACCACCCCGTAGGGGCCGGTGACCGAAAACATCACGCCTATGCGGTAGCGGGCCGGAGCCATTGCAACCATCCTAAAACGAAAAAACGCCCGGCGGCGGAGCCGCGGGCGTCATTGCCATCGACCGGACGGCGCTGGCGAGCGCCGCTGTCGGATATGAAATTGAGAACCGCGCAACAACGGGCACCCTTGCCCTGCGCGTTAAATTTAGGCTCGCCTATTTGCCGGGCATTGTCAACCCTTGAGCCGCTGACCGCGGCGGTTGCGTGTCGCCTATGTCCTGAGTGGCTTGCTGTGGGCCCGCGCGAGCGCATCCGACGGGCGCTCGCCGTATTTCTCACGATATCTCTTGGCGAAGTCGCCCATGTTGCTGAAATAGGCGGCGGCAATGGCGGATAGTGTCGTGCCCGGGCGGGCGGCGTTTATCTGCGCATGCACCGCCTCGAGGCGCCTGTCGGTGATCCACTGCATTGGCGTGCGGCCCGTTGCGGATCGGAACGCATACTGAAGACTGCGGGCCGATAGGCCGCTGAGTTTCTCAAGCTCAGTTAGGGTTATCTTCTCCGTGAGATTGGCATCGATATATTCGCAGGCCAGATTCACGCTCTTGTTCTGGAAAGATGCCGGATACTCCTTCGCGTCTGCGTGAGGTGCGGGAGAGAGCAGCATGACCGCGGAGCGCAGGATCATGTCTGCCAGTCCTATTTTCTCCATGGCCACGGCGTCCGAACCGAGTGCGTTCAGCATCGCGATCTGTTGCTGGATGATCTGGCCCAGATGCACGTCGCCCCGCTTCAGTTCGAGTGCGCGGGGGGTATTGAAATCGATGGCTGCCCGGTTCTCGCCCGCCGGGCCGGCCATGACCCGTGCGACCTCCCGCAGCCGTGCGGGGTCCACGTCGATGCCCACGATGACACGCGTGTTGCTTTCGCCTTCGCAGCCACCGGGCGGCAGATAGACCGCCTGATGCTGTTGGCTCCACTCGATCCGGCGCCTTTCGCTGCGGGTAATCGTATGGCCAATCAATGGGATGAGTATGATGCCGGTCGGCGCGTCGGAGGCTGAGAAATGCATTGGCGAACTGGCGGCGGCGACGAGGCGCAGGCTTTTTGACCTGACCTCGGAGAAAGAGACGTGAAACCGCGGATGCGCCTTCGTCGCCCTGTACTCGATCTGCGCAGCCCCCGCCGCAGTCAGCTTTTCGGAGACCGTCACCGAATTATCAAACCGAATTGCCCGGTCACGGCCAAA
>DAIPYB010000016.1:0-17304 GCA_036782955.1 Pseudoxanthobacter sp.
TCATGTTGCCCTTGTCGGCATATTTGTGCTTGCCCATGGCCTCGATGACCATGGCAGCATCCATGATGCCGATGGAGGGGATGTTCAGGATCGCCGCGCGGCCCTTGAATTCCGGGTTCAGCAACTCCGCCCAGCTATTGATCGGCCGGCCGATCAGATCCGGCCGGATGCCCAGCGTATCGGCATTGTAGGTGGTGGGAATCAGCGTGATCCACTGGGTCGGGGTCGGCGAGAACTCCTTGGACTTGTTGCCCTTGAGATAGAGCACCTTCCACGGCGCCGTGCCCTGGTTGCCGATGGGCTTGCCATCGATCTCGCCCTTGGTGAACACCGTGGTGATGTTGTCGAATTCCTTGATGCGCGAGGCATCCATGCCCATCAGGTTGCCGGTGGGCACGAATTTCTTCAGCGAGAAATATTCGGTGTCGACGATATCGAAGGTGTTCGGCTGGGTGATGATGCGCTTGGTCACCTCATCGGTCGTGACGGGCACGTATTCGATGGTGATGCCGAGGTCCTTCTTCACCTGATCGGCGATGTCCTGCGACTGGTTCACCGCGGTGCCGAGATAGCGCAGCGTGCGGGCTTCCTCGGCGCGCGCGCCGGAGATGTAGGGGAAGCCGGTGATGCTGCCGCCCACGGCAAGGCCGGCGGCAGCGGCAGTGCTGCTCTTCAGGAACGAACGCCGGCTCAGCGTAAACGGCTTGGTGGTATCGGTCATGGAATTTCTCCGGATGCGGGAAAGAGTGTTGCTGTTGCCGGCCGCGCCGGCGGGCGCGGCCGGACGGCGGATCAGGCGGCACTGAGGGCGTATTCGTCGCTGCGGGCCCAGTGGATGGCGCGCACTTCGCCCAGGCTGGCCGGGTGGGCGTTGAAGTGTTCCTCGGGCACCACGGCCGTGATTTCGCCAAGCCCGCCGGCGGCAACCACCAGCGTTACCGTGGCGCCGCCATATTCGACGCCGCGCACTTCCCCGGTCAGCGTACGGACCTCGCCGTCGCCGGAGCCGAGACGCACGCGATCGGCGCGGATGGTCATCGGCTGGCCTTCGAGCGTCAGCACGTTGTGCCCGCCCATGAAGCGGGCGACGAAGGCGGTGGCCGGGCGGTGGAACACGTCCTGCGGCGAGCCGGCCTGCTCGATGCGGCCATCCTTCATGATGACCACCAGATCGGCCAGCGCCATGGCCTCGTCCTGCCCGTGGGTGACGTGCAGGAAGGAAATGCCAAGCTCGCGCTGAAGCCGCTTCAGTTCGGTGCGCACCCGAAGGCGCAGGAAGGGATCGAGCGCGGACAGCGGCTCGTCCAGCAGCAGGATGCCGGGATTGGTCACCAGCGCGCGGGCCAGCGCCACGCGCTGCTGCTGGCCGCCGGAAAGTTGCGCCGGCATGCGCGTCTCGTAGGCCAAGAGGTCGACCAGTTCCATCACCTTGCGGGCGCTGGCATGGCGGGCGGCTTTGGCCTCGCCCTTCATCTTCAGCGAGAAGGCGATGTTGTCGATGACGTTGAGATGGGGAAACAGCGCATAGCTCTGGAACATCATCGCCGTGCCGCGGCGGGCAGGCGCCAGATCAGTGATGTTGTGCGGGTTCAGAACGATGTCGCCGGACGACACGCTCTCATGGCCGGCGATCATCCGCAGCGTGGACGACTTTCCGCAGCCCGACGGGCCGAGAAAGCAGCAATAGGTGCCTGCCGGCACACGCAGGTCGATGGCGTCAACGGCCGTCACGCTGCCGTAGCGCTTGGTCAGTCTCACCAGTTCCAGATCGCCGTTGGCCATTCCTCATCCTTCCGGTGCGCCGTGACAGGACCGCCTCTAGAACCAACGAATGCACGCATTGTGCCAATCCGAAAAATATCACTCAACTGATTGTTTTTATTGGATTTACGTTGCGACATGCCGTGATTTCAGGCAATCGGCGGCTGCTGCAATTGGCGCCAGCACGGCAGGGCATGCGCCCAAATTGTATACAATGATTGTATCCGGTGGGAAGCAACCGTGGCCGGTGCTCTAATCCCTTGGCCGCGACACGACCGTATGCGATGGTCGCGCGAGGCTTGAGCGCGCGAAGCGCGGGCGCAATGACGCGATATGAAGATAAACGGACCGACAGGTAAGACGCCGGGCAGGAAGGCCGAAGCAAAGGCCGAGGCCTCGTGGCAGCCGCTCTATGACGGGTTGCTGAACGCGATCATCCGCCACCGGCTGAATCCCGGCGACAAGCTGGTGGAAGAGGAGATCGCCGAGTTCTTCGGCGTGAGCCGCACCGTCGTGCGGGCAGCCCTGCAGGCGCTGGCGCGCGACGGCGTCGTCGTCCTCCAGCGCAACAAGGGCGCCAGCGTGGCCCGTCCGACCCCGGACGACGCACGGGAGATTTTTCAGGCGCGCGCCCTGATCGAGCCTGCGATAACGGCGCTTGCCGCACGCAACATGACGCCCGCCCGGATCGCGGAGCTGCATGCCGCCATCGAGGCCGAGCACCGCGCGCTGCACGAGGACCGCCCGCTCGACGCCGTGTTCCACTCGGCCGACTTCCATCGCCTCATCGCCGAATATGCCGGGCAGAAGGTGCTGGCGGATATCGTCCGGGATCTGCTGTCGCAATCGTCCCTCGTCATCTCGCTGTACTGGCGCCAGCCGGACGGCGTCTGCGACAACCACGCCCACCTCGAGCTGATCGATGCCCTCGCCCGCGGCGAGGGAGAACGCGCCGGCGAACTGATGCGCCTGCATGTCGAGCATCTTCTGGTGGGGCTGAACCTCACCGTGCCACCTGCCACGGCCTCCGGCCTTGCGGAGGCGCTGCGCGCCGGCTGATTTCGAAACCAGCGTCCTCAAGTGACGCCCCGTCACCCTGTAAGGCTGGTGTCAGCCGGCCGGCCTAAATCTCCTCTCAACGCAACCGACCGGGCCGGGTGGCCCGCACGAGAGGAACACCGCGATGAACATCGAAATCGAAACCGCCGCCCTGAACGATGCCGCCCTCGATGCCGTGAACGGCGGCGGCTGGAAGGGTATCGCGACCGGCGCGATGGCCGGCTCGCAGGTCGGCCTGCTGGGCGGCGGGCTGTTCGGCCCGGCCGGTGCCGCCATCGGCGGCGCGATCGGCGGCATTGCCGGCGGGATCGCCGGCAGCTTCGGTCCCGACGAGCTGCACGCCTTCTACTGAGCCGGACGCTTGCGCGCCTGCCCGCCGCATGCCGGAAACCCCGCCACCGCACGGTGCGCGGGGTTTTCCGTTGTCCGGCCCGCGCTACTGCGCCATCGCGCCACGAAGCGCGGCAAGAACGCGGCTGTCGGCCATCTGGGCGACGTTGAAACGCAGGAACGAGGCTGCCGCCTGGGAAACACTGAACACGTTTCCCGGCGCCAGAACGACATTCTGCGCCATGCAGCGCTGTGCGATGACCGAGGAATCGAATCCGTCCGGCAGGCGGCACCAGAGATAGAACCCGCCGCGCGGCATGACCCACGGCACGATGCCGAGGGGAGCCAGCCGATCGGCGACATCCGCCCGCGCCCGGGCAAGGCGCTGGCGCACCTCGCTCATATGCTTGCGATAGGTACCGCCGGCCAGAACGCCGGTGACCAGTTCGGCGGCAAGCGGACTGACGCCCGCGAAACACGCCGCGATCTGGATGTCGACCAGCCCCTCGATCCAGTCCGGCCGGGCCGCGATATAGCCGCAGCGAACCGACGCCGACAGCGTCTTGGAGAAACTGCCGATCCTGATGACGCGGTTGAGACCATCGAGCACGGCAAGGCGGGGCGATGGCGCGGGCTCGAAATCCGCGAAGATATCATCCTCGACGATGGTCACGCCGCGCGCGGTGGCCGCGCTGAGCAGGCGATGGGCGACCGGTGCGGAAAGGGTGGCTCCGGTCGGGTTGTGCAGTGCCGAGTTCGTGATGTAGAGGCGCGGGCTTTCTGCCTCCACCATGCTCTCGAAAACGGACACCTCCGGCCCCGCGGGTGTGAAGGGAACGCCAACGATCCGCACGCGGTGGGCACGCAGCAGTGCCTGAAAATTGAAATAACACGGATCGTCGACCAGAACGGTATCGCCGGGCCGCAGCAGGAGACGGCAGATGAGATCGATCGCCTGCGTGCCCGACCCCGTCAGCATGATCTGGTCTGCCCCGGCGGCGATGCCCTCCTCGGCAAACCGGCCGAGCAGCAGACGGCGCAGGGCGAGCGGGCCGCGCGTGCCGCCATAATCCGTCAGAACCGCACCGCCAGTCCGGCTCAGCGCCCGCAGCCCCTTTCGCAGGGCGGCATCGGGCATCCAGTCGGCCGGCAGCCATCCGCAGCCGGGCCGAAGCGCCGCGGCATCGGCATCCAGCGACTGGCGGGACACCCAGAACGGATCGACGGCACGCTGGCCGGCATCGCCCGTTTCCGCCAGCGTCATCGGCGGCAGGCCGGCGCCGGTGACGAAAAAGCCGGCACCGCGCCGGGCGCGGATAACGCCTTCCGCCGCCAGCCGGTCATAAGCCTCCACGACGGTCGACGGCGACACGCCCATGGTTTGTGCGAAACGGCGGACCGACGGCAGGCGGTCGCCGGGACCGAGCGCGCGGCCCGCGATCTTCGCGCGGATGGCGTTCATGAGGGCTTCGGTGCGCGTGACGCCGCCGGGCATGGCAAGTCCGTTTGTCTGTATGCCTGATCCTGCCGATACACTTATCCGAAACTGTATGTATCTGTCTCTGTCGAAGCACCGTGCGCAATGGCTAACTCCCGCCCGCCAGAACACAGACGGGAAAGCGGGCGCGCGCAGATGCAACGGACAACAACGGGCTGGGGCAGCGGCCTCATCGGCGTTCTCATTTTCAGCGGCTCCCTGCCCGCGACGCGGGTGGCGGTGCTGGATTTCTCACCGATATTCCTCACATCGGCCCGCGCGGTCATCGCGGCACTGCTCGGCGCGGCGTGCCTGCTGGCCCTGCGCCAGACACGCCCGGACCGCCGCGACATGCTTTCGCTGGCCATCGTCGCGCTCGGCGTGGTGGCGGGGTTTCCGTTGCTGACCGCACTGGCGCTGCGTCACATGACGGCGGCGCATTCCGTCGTCTTCGTCGGGCTGCTGCCGCTTTCCACCGCCATCTTCGCGGTGCTGCGCGGCGGGGAGCGGCCGAGACCGCCGTTCTGGCTGTTTTCCATCCTCGGTGCGGCAACGGTCGCCGGTTTCGCGCTGTCGGCGAGCACGGGCGGATCGTGGCCCGGCGACATGCTGATGCTCGGCGCCATCGTATTGTGCGGGCTTGGCTATGCCGAAGGTGCCCGCCTCTCGCGGCGGCTCGGCGGCTGGCAGGTCATTTCATGGGCGCTGCTGTTGTCGCTGCCGGTCATGGCCGCAATCGCACTCGCCACCCTGCCGGCGCACTGGAGCGGCATCGGCCTGCCGGCATGGGTCGGCCTCGCCTATGTCTCGGTCTTCAGCATGCTGGTGGGCTTTGTCTTCTGGTATCGCGGACTGGCGCTCGGTGGCATTGCCGGTGTCGGCCAGTTGCAGTTACTGCAGCCGTTCTTCGGACTGCTGCTCGCGGCCCTGTTCCTGCGCGAACCCGTCGATGCAACCATGATCGCCGCCACCGCTGTCGTGGTGCTTTGCGTTGCCGGCGCTCGCCGTTTCGCCTGATCGGACCCGGCCGGGCAAGGCGCCGGCCGGGGTGCCTCACTCGGTCGGCTGCTCGTGCCGGCCGACCGGGGGGCCGAGAAATTCCACCTGCCATCTGGCACCGAAGGCATTGAGCGCCTCACGGTCCGGGAGACCGTCGCGCATCACGGAAGCCAGTTCGGTGAAGAACGCCGCCGCATCGAGCGCCGGCGTCATGAGAATATACTGGCGGGCCGGGGCATCCGTCACATTGACGAAACCGTGCGCGACCCCGCCCGGAATGCAAACCACATCGCCCACGTCGGCATGAAAGCGCCGCCCGTCCACCTCATAGAGATAGCGCCCCTCGAGGACACGAAAGATCTCCGCTTCCGGGTGTCGGTGTCGCGGCGGGCCGAAGCCCGGGGCGTTGATCGTTTCAATGAAGCAGAATTCGCCACCGCCGGCAGCCGGCGGCATCCGCACGAACAGATCAAGCCCGATGGCCGGGATGCGGATCGGCCGGTCCGTCCCCTTCGAATGCAGAAAAGTCAGCCCCATCCGCTCATCTCCTGTGCCGTAAAAGGCGGGGTCAGGTGCCGGGTGCGGCAAGGCGGCGGAGATAGCCGGCAACCTGCCCCCACTCGCCGTTGCCGACCGACAGCGCGAGATAGCCATCCGGCCTGATCAGATCGATGCCCGAGCCTGCCGGACCGGGCCGGATCACCGGATCGACAAGCGGCCCGAGCCCTTCGGACGGTGGCGCCCCTGCCTGCGGGCCAGCCCGGACCGTGAAAAGCGGCGCGGTCCCGGCACCATAAGCGATCTCACCTTCCGGCGGCACCACGCGCGAACCCGCCCGCGCGCTTCCCGGCCGGGTGGGGCCATTGAGCGGGCTTTCGTCATAGCCGATCGCCGTCTCGGTCAGCGCGCCTTCCAGCCGGTGCTGCACGGGAGCAAGGCCGAGCACGAGGTGCATGACCGCATCGCGCAGATGACGGGCAACCGGATTTTTCAGCGTTCCCAGCCGCGTCATCCGCCCGGAGGTGGCGATCACCTGGGCACCCACGGCCCGCCGCTCGGGATCGTAGCTGTCGAGCAGCACCGGCGAAACCGGCGCGCCATGGGCCACGAGCGCCAGCTTCCACGCAAGGTTCACCGCATCCTGCATGCCGGTGTTCATGCCCTGACCGCCGGCGGGGCTGTGCACGTGGGCGGCATCGCCCGCGAGGAAGACGCGCCCGGCCCGGTAAGTGTTCACCTGCCGCTCGTTGATGCGGAACGAGGTGGTCCAGATCGTATCCCGAATCGCAATGCCGCCGGGGCCGCGGTTGTCGGCGATGGCCTGAAACGCCTCTGTCGATGGCGGCGGCGGCACCGCGCCCTGAGAGGGACCGAGCCCGACGATGAACCGATAGCGCGTGCCGCCAAGCGGAAACAGCACCATCGGCCCGTCGGCATGCCACCACATGGCGAATTCGTTCTCCGGGAACGGCACGCCATCGAGATGAAAATCGCCCTGCGCCCAGTCGTTGCCCAGCGTGTCGCCCTCGAACGTCAGGCCGAGGCGGTGACGGATCGGGCTGTGCGCGCCGTCGCAGGCGACCAGCCAGCCATAATGGCCGGCCTCTTCCCCGCCGTCGGCATGGCGCAGCGTGGCGGTCACGCCGGACCCGTCCTGCGTGAAGTCGGCCAGTTCGGTGCCGAGTTCGGCCTGCACCCCGGCAGCTGCCAGACGATCGGCCAGCACGCGCTCGGTCTCGTTCTGCGGCAGCATCAGCACGAAGGGATAGGGAGTGGCCACGCCGGCCAGTTCGATCCGCGCGATCGATGCATTGCCAGCCTGAATGTTGGCGACGGTCACCCTGTTGCCGAGCCCGACGAGCCGGGACGACAGATCGCCCCCGGCGCGCTCCAGAAGCTCCAGCGTGCGCGGCCACAGGGCAACGGCGCGCGAGGTGTTTTCTCGGCCGGCCATCTTGTCGACCAGCCGCACCGGCACGCCGAAGCGCGTCAGTTCGAGCGCCATGGTCAGGCCGACCGGGCCTGCACCGGAGATGAGGACGGTTTCCGCCATGCCCTTGTCCTCCGACAGCGCGCTGCTGCGACGGATCGCAGCGAAGCACGGACCCGAGCCGGCTGGCAAGTCCCCGTCGACGACCCTCTCCGCAGGCCGCGCGATGCCCGCTTCCGGTGGGACGACCGCGCCTGCATCCCCCTGAGCCGGCGATGATGGCGAGGCGCTTCAACGCAAAGGTTCTGCAGGGCCGGAGGGCTGCGACTTCATTTTGTCGTCAGCATGATCTGTTGCAATTATAATTCTTTCAGGAATCGGCATACTTCTGTCCGCATTCGCAGATTAGAATTCGTAGATGATAGTCCCCAGGACCATCGCGCCGCAGCAGCGCGCTACGATTGACTCAGTCGGTTGGAGGATGAAATGGACGGGAAAAAAGTCGCGACCGGCGGCAAATGTCCGGTGATGCACGGTGCCAATACCGAGCAGGGCGCCAGCGTGACGGCATGGTGGCCCAAGAGCCTCAATCTCGATATCCTGAGCCAGCATGATACGAAGACCGATCCGCTCGGCCGCGATTTCGACTATCGCGCGGCCGTGAAGTCGCTTGATGTCGAGGCACTCAAGGCGGATATCCGCACCCTGCTCACCACCAGTCAGGACTGGTGGCCCGCCGACTGGGGCCACTACGGCCCGATGATGGTGCGCATGGCCTGGCACTCGGCCGGCTCCTATCGCAACACCGATGGCCGCGGCGGCGCTAGCCGCGGCAACCAGCGCTTCGCCCCGCTCAATTCGTGGCCCGATAACGTCAATACCGACAAGGCCCGCCGCCTTGTCTGGCCGATCAAGAAGAAATACGGCGACCGCATTTCGTGGGCCGATCTCATCATTCTCACCGGCACCGTTGCCTATGAGATGATGGGGCTGAAGACTTTCGGCTTCGCCTTCGGCCGCGAAGATATCTGGCATCCGGAAAAGGACACCTACTGGGGCGACGAGCGCCAGTGGCTGGCCCCCAGCGACGGCCGCTATGGCGATGTCGCCAAGCCCGCGACGCTGGAAAACCCGCTCGCCGCCGTGCAGATGGGCCTGATCTACGTCAACCCCGAGGGTGTCAACGGCAAGCCCGATCCGCTGGCGACCGCCGCGCAGATGCGCGAGACCTTCGCCCGCATGGGCATGGACGACGAGGAGACCGTGGCCCTGACCGCCGGCGGGCACACCGTCGGCAAGACCCACGGCAACGGCAATCCGGCCGATCTCAGTCCCGAACCGGAAGCCGCTGGCCCGGAATATCAGGGCCTCGGCTGGTTCAACACCCATGCACGCGGCATCGGCCGCGACACCGTGGTCAGCGGGCTGGAAGGCGCCTGGACCACTCACCCCACGCGCTGGGACAACGGCTTTTTCGAAATGCTGTTCGGCCACGAGTGGGAGCTGCGCAAGAGCCCGGCGGGTGCCTGGCAGTGGGAGCCTGTCGCCATCGCCGATGCGGACAAGCCGGCCGATGTCGAGGACGCCGCGATCCGGCACAATCCGATGATGACGGATGCGGACATGGCGTTGAAGGTCGATCCGGCCTATCGCGCAATCTCGCTGCGCTTCAAGGCCGATTTCGAGGCGTTCTCGGATGCCTTCGCGCGCGCCTGGTTCAAGCTGACGCACCGCGACATGGGACCGAAGACCCGCTATCTCGGCCCGGACGTGCCGGCCGGCGACCTGATCTGGCAGGACCCGGTTCCCAAGGGGCCGGCGGATTATGACGTGGCGGCGGTGAAGGCGAAGATCGCGGCGGCCGGCCTGCCGGTGGCCGATCTCGTTGCCACGGCGTGGGACAGCGCCCGCACCTATCGCGGCTCGGACCGCCGCGGCGGCGCCAATGGTGCCCGCATTCGTCTGGCACCGCAGAAGGACTGGATCGGCAACGAGCCGGAGCGCCTCGCCCGGGTGCTGTCCGTGCTGGAACCCATTGCCGCGGCCAGCGGCGCCAGCATCGCCGATGTCATCGTCCTGGCGGGCAATGTCGGCATCGAGCAGGCGGCCGCTGCTGCGGGCGTTCCCGTGGCGGTGCCGTTCACGCCCGGCCGCGGCGACGCCACCGATGCCACGACCGATGCAGCCTCCTTCGACGTGCTGGAGCCGATCCATGACGGCTACCGCAACTGGGTGAAGCACGACTATGCGGTAAACCCCGAGGAGATGCTGCTGGATCGCACGCAGCTCATGGGGCTGACCGCTCCGGAGATGACCGTTCTCATCGGCGGCCTGCGCGTGCTGGGCACGAACTACGGCGGCACCGCCCACGGCGTGTTTACCGACCGGCCGGGCCTGCTGACGAACGACTTCTTCGTCAACCTCACCGACATGGGCAGCAAATGGGTGCCGGCGGCCAAGGACCTCTATGAGATCCGCGACCGCAAGACCGATGCGCTGAAGTGGACCGCGACGCGTGTCGATCTGGTGTTCGGCTCCAACGCGATCCTGCGGGCTTATGCCGAAGTCTATGCCGAGGACGACAACAAGGAGAAATTCGTCAGGGACTTTGTCACCGCGTGGACCAAGGTGATGAACGCCGACCGGTTCGACCTGCTGGCCTAACAACCTGAAAAAATCAGTGAAAAAGAACGGCGTCGGCGGAACCCTCCGCCGGCGCCGTTGCTTTTTCACAGGTGGCGACCCTTGCGCGCCAGTGCCTTTCCGGCGCCGCGAAATGCGCCACGCACCCTGCCCGCCCCGAAGCACCGCCCTTGACGGTCGGCAAACAACCGTGCCACTGACGTGCTGTCGTGGTCTGCGGGTGTAACGCCCCGCGGCCAAGAGGGAATCCGGTGCGGGCCGATCTTGTCGGCTCAAAACCGGAGCTGCCCCCGCAACTGTAAGCGGCGAGCCCCGATCCACGGCCCCTGTGTGCACCGCACATATGGGTCCGCTCGTGTCACTGAAGCCCGACGGTTCCCATGGGAATCGGATGGCTTTGGGAAGGCCGGATCGCAAGGGCGATGACCCGTGAGCCAGGAGACCTGCCACGACAAGATAACGTCCCTGGGCGGGGTGTCCCGGTGGTGCGCCAGCGTGCCCGCCGGTTATTGCCGTCTTGCGGGCGATGCTTGCCTCCGCCCGGCCTTTGCCCCCAATCGATTGGGGTTCAAGCCGGTGTCTGACAACACTTCTTCAACGTCTCTCTCCTCCTTCCGCCATGGCAGCCCGCGTCCCGGCGTTGCCACGCTCGGCGTTCCGCGGATCGGTCCGCGGCGCGAACTGAAAACGGCGCTGGAGGCCTACTGGGCCGGGCGCATCGATGCCGATGCCCTGCAACAGGCCGCAGCCGGCCTCAGGGCCGCAAGCTGGGCGCGCCAGCGCGCTCTCGGCGTCACCCACATTCCTTCGAACGATTTCTCGCTTTATGACCACGTGCTCGACACCGCCGTGATGGTGGGTGCCATTCCGCCGGGCTATGGCTGGGACGGCGGCACGGCTGGTCTCGACACCTATTTCGGCCTCGCCCGCGGAAGCCGGGGCGAAACGTGCGCCCACGGCCACGCCCACGATGGCGCGGACGGCCAGCCGGCCCTTGAAATGACGAAGTGGTTCGACACGAACTACCACTACCTCGTGCCGGAATTTGCACCGGACCAGAGCTTCGTGCTGTCCGGCACCAAGCCGGTGGATGAGTTCAGGGAGGCGCTCGGGCTTGGTATCCGCACCCGGCCGGTGCTGCTCGGACCGGTGACCTTCCTGCGGCTCGGCAAGATCAGGGGCGATAGCCGGGGCGATGGCGCCACTCCGCTGTCGCTGCTGCGCGCGCTTCTGCCGGTCTATGCGGAGGTCCTGCGCCGCCTGCAGGTCAGCGGCGCGGAATGGGTTCAGATCGACGAGCCCTGCCTGGCGACGGACATCGACGAGGAAACCCGGCAGGCCCTCAGGACGACCTACAGCTTCTTCGCCTATGCGCAGCCGAAGCTGAAACTGATGCTGACCAGCTATTTCGGCCCGCTCGGCGACAATCTCGATCTGGCACTGTCATTGCCGGTCGCCGGCCTGCATCTCGATCTGGTGCGCGGCGCGGCCGATTTCGCCGCGGTGCAGGACAAGGCCCCGGCCGGCCTCGTGCTGTCTCTGGGCGTCATCGACGGGCGCAATGTGTGGCGGGCCGATCTGGCGGCAATCGCGGAGCGGCTGAAGCCGTTCGTGGCCCGCCGCGGCATGGACCACATCCTTCTCGCCCCCTCCTGCTCGCTGCTGCATGTGCCGCTCGATCTGGCGCTTGAGACCGATCTGGCGCCCGATGTCGCCGACTGGCTCTCATTTGCGGTGCAGAAGATCGGCGAACTCGGCGTGCTTGCCGCCGCGCTTGGCGGCGACGGCACGGCAGTGGCCACCGATCTCGATGCCGCGACACAGGCACTTGCCCGCCGCCGGGTTTCGCCCCGCGTGCATGACAGCGCTGTTGCCGCACGCCTTGCCGCCATTACGCCGCAGATGCTGCACCGGGCGACGCCCTTTGCCCATCGTCGCCGGCTGCAGCAGGAGAAGCTGCATCTGCCGCTCTACCCCACCACCACGATCGGCTCCTTTCCGCAGACCGAGACCGTACGCAAGGCTCGGGCAGACCATGTCCGTGGGCGGATGAGCACGGCGGACTACGAGATCTTCCTGCGCAGGGAAACCGAATCCGCCGTGCGCTGGCAGGAGCACATCGGCCTCGACGTGCTGGTTCACGGCGAGTTCGAACGCAACGACATGGTGCAATATTTCGGCGAGCAACTGACGGGCTATGCCTTCACCCGTCACGGCTGGGTGCAAAGCTATGGCTCGCGCTGCGTGCGACCGCCGATCATCTATGGCGATGTTTCACGCCCGCAGCCGATGACCGTCGAATGGGCGGTATTTGCCCAGTCGCTCACCGAAAAGCCGATGAAAGGCATGCTGACCGGGCCGGTGACGATGCTGCAATGGTCGTTTGTGCGTGACGACTGCACGCGGGAAACCGTCTGCCGCCAGATCGCCCTTGCGCTGCAGGACGAGGTTCTCGATCTCGAACGTGCCGGCATCGGCGTTATCCAGATCGATGAGCCGGCGCTGCGCGAAGGGCTGCCTCTGCGTGCCGCCGCGTGGGCCAGCTATCTGCGCTGGGCCGTGGAAGCCTTCCGCCTCAGTTACGCGGGCGTGGCCGACACCACGCAGATCCATACCCATATGTGTTACTCGGACTTCAACGACATCATCGCCGCCATCGTCGCACTCGATGCCGATGTGATCTCCATCGAGACGGCGCGCTCGAAAATGGAACTGCTCGACGCCTTTGCCGGCGAGCACTATCCCAACGACATCGGCCCGGGCGTCTATGACATCCACTCGCCGCGCGTGCCCACCGTGGACGAGATGGCGTTGCTCCTGGAACGGGCGGGAGAGCATCTGGCGGTCGGGCAGATCTGGGTCAACCCCGATTGCGGGCTGAAGACGCGGCGATGGGAGGAAGTGCGCCCGGCTCTGGTCAACATGGTCGCGGCGGCGCGACGGCTGCGCACCCTGCACGCGGCGGAGGCCGCGCAATGACGGCCCCGCCGGAAATCTGCGGCGCGCGGGCGATCGACATCGTCTTCCCCGGGGCAACCAACCATCACGGCACGCTGTTTGCCGGCATCGGCCTGTCGCACATGGACCGGGTGGCCTATATCGCCGCCGCCCGCCACGCCCGCGCCGATGTGGTGACGGCCTCGTGCGAGCGGATCGACTTCGCCGCACCGGCCAGCCTCGGCGATATCGTCGAACTGACCGGGCGGGTTGCCCGCGTCGGCCGGCGCTCGCTGGCGGTGGAGGTGGATATGATCGCGGAACACCCGCTGACCGGTCGGCGGCGGCAATGCACCCGCGGCGTATTCAACATGGTGTCGCTGGCCGATCCGCCGGTAGTAGCTCCGATGAGCGCCCCGCCGGCACAGCCGGAGGACGACGGCGTTGTCCTGCGCATGGAAGAACTCGTCAGCGCCGGGGAAAGCGCTGCCGGTGGCATGCTTCAGGGCAGCAATGCGCTGAAATCCATGGGCAAGGCCGCGTTCGTGGCGGCCACCCGACGCGCCCGGGCGGCCGTGGTGATGGCCTCGTCGCAACGCATCGATTTCGACGCCCCGGTCCGCGCCGGCGAAGTCGCCATGCTTGCCGCCCGCGTCGCGCATGTCGGCCGCACATCATTGCAGGTAAGCGTCGATCTCGTGGCAGAAAGTCTGGAGAACGGCCGCCGCCGCCCCTGCGGTCAGGGCCAGTTCGTGATGGTCGCCGTGGGGCCGGATCACCGTCCGATCCCCATAAGACCGGCGCACTGAGGGGGATCGATATCATTGTCCGCGGGTGGGTCACTGCCCGCGGACGGCTTTTTTATCTGCCGCCCGATGAGGAGGCGGAAACGCACAAATAAAAAAGGCCGGGCGAAGCCCGACCTTTCCGAACGCATCTCAAAGCTCTGCCAGTCCATCCGTGGCCGAGAGCCAAGATGCTGATCTGTTACGCAGCCTGCAGCTTGTCGGCCGAGACCTTGCCGGTGCGGCGGTCGGTCGTCAGCTCGAAGCTCACCTTCTGGCCTTCGTTCAGCGAATAGAGGCCAGAGCGCTCGACGGCCGAAATATGGACGAACACGTCCTTGCCGCCGTCGTCAGGCTGAATGAAGCCGAAACCCTTGGTTGCGTTGAACCACTTCACGGTGCCGATGCTCATGACGATTTCCTTTCAATCGCTCATAGTTATAGTCTCAGCGACAACCCTGCGGCTATCGCCATTGTCCGGATCGATTTTGAGGAAGAAGGATTGTCGTAAGCGCCGGAGGCGCGAGAAAACGTTCAACAGCAAGATCGATGGTTATCAGATAGTCGCAAATCATGTCCGCGACAAGGCACGACATCAAATTTGTTTTCGAGGTCGCGCCGGCCAGAGGATGCGAGGGTTGCCATTCCGGTGCAACCCGCATCTCACCCTGCCCGCCTGCGGGCTTTAATCGCCCGCGCTGTGCGACAGCGCCTTGAAAGCCGGGGGAGGACATGGAGCAGCAGAAAGCCAAAACAACCACCCAGATGGCAGGTCAGCGTTCGCCGCGCTTAGTGAGTCGAGAAATGAAATAAGATGGCTGGGGAACCTGGATTCGAACCAAGACTAGCGGAGTCAGAGTCCGCTGTTCTACCATTAAACTATTCCCCAAGGACGCCGAACCATTTCAGGTATCGGCGACCTCGACCGGCTGCTTCTGCGCTGACAGCTTAATCTCGGCCAGGCCGATGATGCCGCAGGTTTTGCAGGAGCTAAGCTCCGGTGGAGGTGTGGAGCGTCGCCGCCCCGACGGGTTGGGCTTATAGCCCGCTCTCCCGTGGCTGGCAACACCCCGCCGGAATATTTGCGGCGCGACCCGACGGGGGCGTGGATAACCTCTCGGCGGCAAGGACGAGCAGGAGCCAAGCCGGCCGAAAAAGCCCTTCAATGCCAGGTACTAGGCAGCACAAAGCAGGATTCTGGCACGTCGCCCGGGGGGCGTGGAAAAGTTTGTCCCGCCGGTCGAATCAGGATTTGCCGGCGTCGGAAACCCCATAGACGGCGAGGAACATATCCACGCCCGGAACCACGCAGGCCCGGATCTCCGCCTCTGTCGGCGTGGAGCCGACATTGAACAGCGACCGCCTCAACGCCCCGCCCTGCGTGACGGCAAAGAACTGCTGGGCGGCGAAAAGGGGGTCGTCCACCTTCAGGTGGCCGCGCCGCATCTCACGCTCGAACAGGCGCGCAAGTCTTGCCTGTCCGGCCGCCGGGCCGGCTTCATAGGTCATGCGGCCGAGTTCGGGGAACGTGCTGGCGGCGCCGATGACCATGCGCAGGAATGCAAGGTGATCAGGCCGCGTCAGCTTCAGCATCAGGCGGCCGGCGAAGTCGATGAGATAGGCGCGCAGATCCGCAATCTCATCCTCGACATCCAGCCACGTTCCCACTTCCGGCACACGGCAGCACAGTTCGTCGACGAGTGCGGCGAAAAGCGCTTCCTTGTGCTCGAAATAGACATAGAGCGTCGGCTTTGAAACGCGTGCAGCGCTGGCGATATCGTTCATGCTGGCACGATCGTAGCCGAGCGTGGTGAAGACCTGTCGGGCAGCTTCAACGATCCGGCGGCGTTTTTCTTCCTGTCCGGGTCGCCGGGGGCGGCTCTGGGCCGGCTCGGCGCCGGGTCGCGACGCGCCGCCTTCAGCCGAATCTTCGGCCTGATCATCGGCCTCGTGAGCCCCGGCGGCGAACTCCGCCGGTTCGCCCGCCACATCATCCGGAAAATCCTGCGCCACCGTTCTTCAGACCGGAAACAACCGGCTCCCTCCTGTCCGCAGCCTGCCGGCGGCGGCCACCATGGTTACGACATGAAACCGGCGTCCGCCACGCGCGCCTTGCGGCCAGCGATCGCATTTCGGCCCGGCGGCGGCAAGCGCCCGAACTGGCAACCGCCCGAACGAGGCTTGCATGGAGGTCGATTCACCTGTATGCAGCTTAACTATACGGTTTAGTCAACACAAGCGAAGATGGCCCCCACAATTGTCGCAGTCGCCTCCGGGTGCGTGCGCGGGGGCCATTTTCTGCTTCTATCTGGGTGCTTATCGCGGATACCCGCCATGGATGACGCCAGCCACTCCCGCCCCGTGGCGGAAACGACACCCGGGACATCACCTGTCGCCCAGCCGGCTGCCGCGCCGCAGCCGCCGGCGCCCCCTGCGGCCACCCGTGCGGCCGTGCCCCCTGCCCTGACGGGCGCCGCTCCGTCCGCCCGTCGCAGCGGCAAACGGAAACGCCTCGTCCTTCTTGCCGTGGCGCTGGGTGCGCTGGCGGCCGGCGGATGGGCCGGAGAGCGCTGGTGGACCTTCGGCCGCTTTCAGGTAACGACCGACGACGCCTATGTGCAGGCCGATATCACCAATCTCTCGGCCAAGGTCGGCGGTTATATCGCGGCACTGCCGGTTGATGAGAATCAGGCCGTGAAGGCCGGCGATGTCATCGCCCGCATCGACGATGCCGATTACCGCGTCGCGCTGGATGCCGCCCGCGGCAAGGCTTCCACCATCGACGCCACGATTGCCCGCATCGGAACCCAGATTCTGGCGCAGGATGCCGCGGTGAACGAGGCCAAGGCGCAGGTGAACGCCGCAACCGCCGAACAGGTGCGCGCCGAGGCAGAATATCGCCGGGCAACCGCGCTGATCGGCACGCCGGCCGGCCTTCCCAAGCGGGTGGACGAGACGCGCGCCGACCTCGACAAGGCCAATGCGGCGCTTGCCGCGGCCAACGCCGGCGTTTCCGCCGCAAGCGGCCAGCGCGATGTTCTGGTTGCCCAGCAACTGGAAGCCCGCCGCCAGCTCAGCGAACAGCAGGCGGCCGTGCGTCGCGCCGAACTGGACCTCGACAATACCGCCATCCGCGCGCCGGTCGACGGCGTTCTCGGCAACCGGGCGGTTAATCTGGGCGCCTTCGTGCAGCCGGGCAGCCGCATCGGCGCGCTGGTGCCGGACAACGCCTATTATATCGAGGCGAACTACAAGGAAACGCAGCTCGGCTCCATTCGCCCCGGCCTGCCGGCGCGGGTTGCGGTGGATGCGCTCGACGGCAACGTGCTACACGGATCCGTGATCAGCATTGCCCCGGGTTCCGGCGCGACCTTCAGCCTGCT
>DAIPYB010000017.1:0-17276 GCA_036782955.1 Pseudoxanthobacter sp.
TTCTTCCGGCGTGGTGCGGCCGGGGCGGATGGCGATGACACCGATGCTGGGGCCCGCATAATCCAGTTCGCGGGACGGCAGCGCAAAAACGCCGCTGAGCACCGAGACGAGGCGCTGCTCGAGACGACCGGCAGCCATTCTCAGTTCAGCCTCGCCTTCCGGGGCGTCGCCGGCGACCACGAATTCGTCACCACCGATCCGCGCCACCAGATCCTCGCCGCGGCAGGCCGCCCGCAGGCGCTGGCTGACGGCGACAAGGAACTCGTCGCCGACATCGTGGCCGAACGCGTCGTTGATCGCCTTGAAATTATCGAGATCGACGAAGGCCACGATCACCGAACGGTGCGCATTCATCGCCCGCTCCCACAGGCGGGCCATGTCGTGCATCAGGCCGAGGCGATTATCGAGACCGGTGAGCGCATCGCGCCGGGAGAGATTCTGCAGCGCCCCGTTGGCCGTCTGCAATTGCTCCATGATCTCCTCGCGCTCCAGATAGAGCGCGATGATTTCGCCGAACAGCGACAGAAGCTGGCGGCTCTTCTCGTTCACCGACACTTTCTGCGCGCTGGCGCCGCACAGGGTGCCGAACAGGATGTGGTCCACCAGAACGGGCGTGCTCAGATAGGTGCGGATACCGAGCAGCCGCGCCGCATCGCTGTCGCCCCACCGGCCACTGACATCGTCCGTGAACGGGCATCCCTCGTCGAGCGCCCGCTTGCACAGCGTGTCGCCCCACGGCACGGCCAGTCCCTCCGGGATCGTCAGGCTGCGGGTATTTCGGGAAAAAAGCACCGTCTGCAGCCCGGCGACGATATCGACCTTCGTCAGATAGGCCGATTCAAGACCGGTGGCGATTTCAATGATTTCCAGAAACCGGCGTACCAGCCGGTCCAGATTTCGCTCGCCCCGCAGTGTCTCCGCAATGTCCGAGAGAAGGGTCTCTGCCATCGTGCTGCTTCGCCAAGATGTTTGCCGGGACGGGCGGGCTGTTCCGGCGAACAACGGAAACAGCCATGCCGTTGCGTCATCATGGCGTGACGCTCCACCAGCGGCAACCTCCGGCAGCGGCGACCGAAGGTCTCACGGTTGCTTTAGGCGCATACCATACCGGGAATCACAGGGGGCGGGCGCCCGATGAACGCCCGCCCCCCTTGCCGGACACGGAGTGCCCGTCCTGAAGAATCATTTGTAGGGATCGGCCGCGTCGCGCAGGCCATCGCCGAGGAAGTTGAACGCCAGCACGACGATGACGACCGGGATGGTCGGCGCCATGAGCCACGGATAGACCGTGACCGCGGTGATGTTCTGCGCCTCGTTCAGCATCACACCCCAGCTGACCGCCGGCCGCCGCATGCCCAGCCCGAGGAAGGACAACGCCGTCTCGCCCAGAATCATGCCCGGAATGGCCAGCGTCGCCGAAGCGATGATGTGACTGGTAAAGCCGGGCAGCAGATGGCGCACGATGATGCGGCGCGGCGAAGCCCCCATCAGCACCGCGGCACGGGCATAATCCTCCTCGCGCAGCGCCAGCAGCTTGGAGCGCACTGCGCGCGCAAGGCTGGGCCAGTCGAGCAGGCCGAGAATCACGGTGATGCCGAGATAGATCAGCACCGGGCTCCACGTCACCGGCAGTGCCGCCGAAAGCGCCATCCACAGCGGCAGTTCCGGCAGCGAACGCAGGATCTCGATGGCCCGCTGCACGATGCTGTCGGTGATGCCGCCGAAATAGCCGGCGATACCGCCGAAGAACATGCCCAGCACGATGGATATGGCAACGCCGACCAGACCCACCGTCAGCGAAATGCGGGCGCCGTAGATGATGCCGGAGAAGATATCGCGCCCGAGGCGGTCGGTGCCGAGCAGATAGAACGTGCCGCCCTCCGCCGGGCAGACCAGGTGGAACGCGCGCTCACGTCCGTGCGGGCCGGGCTCGTCGCGGGTGCAGAAGAAGCGCAGTGGCTGCACGGCATTGTAATCGACATCGTAGACCCAGCGCATCTCCGTCATGTCCACCCGCGCCGTGGTGCCGTAAACGAACGGCCCGACGAACCGGCCGTCGTGGAACAGGTGCACCGGCTGCGGCGGCGCATAGAGATGCATGTTATCGCGCTCACCCTGTCCGTAAGGCGCGATGAAGCCGGCGAACGGCACGCAGAGATAGAACAGGATCAGCACGACACCGGACCACAGCGCCAGCTTGTGGCGGCGGAAGCGCATCCAGATGATGCTCCACTGGCTCGCCTGATAGAACCGCTCCTGCTCGGGCGTGAGTGTTTCGGTCTCCTGAGGGTCGAACGGGCGCGGATCCACATAGTGCGGGGTCAGGGAAGCCGTCATGGTCAGTGTCTCCGCACTCATTGCCGCACCTTGCCGCTGAGCCGGATGCGCGGATCGAGCACGCCCAGCAGAAGATCCGACACCAGCATGCCGACGACCGTGAGCAGGGCCACGAACATCAGGATGAAGGCCGCCAGAAACTGATCGAGGCTGCGCAGCGCATCCAGCAGCACCGGGCCGACGGTCGGCAGGTTCAGCACCACCGACACGATCACCGAGCCCGACACCAGCGACGGGATCAGATGGCCGATATCGGCGATGAACGGATTGAGCGCCATGCGCAGCGGATATTTCATCAGCAGCCGGCCTTCGCTCAGGCCCTTGGCGCGGGCCGTGATGACATATTGCCGGTTCAGTTCGTCCAGCAGGTTGGCGCGCAGGCGGCGGATCATGCCGGCGGTGCCGGCGGTGCCGATGACGATGGTCGGCACGATCAGGTGCTCCAGCACCGACAGCGCCTTGGCCACGCTCCACGGCTGATCGGTATATTCAGGGTCCATCAGCCCGCCGACCGAGATGCCGAACCAGCGGTTGGCGAGATAGAGCAGGATGAGGCCGAGCAGGAAGTTCGGGATCGCCAGACCGAGATAGCCGATCAGCGTGAAACCGTAATCGCCCCAGCTGTACTGGCGCGTCGCGGAATAAATACCGATGGGAAACGACACGATGTAGACGAACAGCACGGTTGCAAAGTTGAGGATGACGGTCAGCGGCAGTGCCGGGCCGACGACCTCAGACACCGGCCGGTCATATTCGAACGACCAGCCCCAGTTACCCTGCAACAGCCCGTCGAAACCGTGCGGCCCCGGCCATGCGCCGACCCAGATGAGATAGCGCTCGAAGAACGGCTTATCGAGCGAGAACTCGGAGCGCAGGAACTCGATCTTGGCGATCGAGGCAGCCTCGCCGGAAGCCCGGAGTTCGTCGATCTGGTTGGAGAGATAATCGCCGGGCGGAAGCTGGATCACCACGAAGATCAGGAACGAGATCACCGCAAGCGTCGGGATCATGGCCAGCAGGCGCTTCAGAATGAATTTCAGCATCGCTCAGCTCCCCTGCTTCGCCTTCTGGTCGAACCAGAAGCAATCCATGTGGTAGATGCCGAAGAAGGCGCCGGGATCGAAGCCCCACAGGGCCTCTTGCGGAACGTTGACGAGCGTGTCGCGCGCCACCACCGGCTGCTGGACGCCGGCGACGATGCCGATGGTCAGCACCTGATTGACGTGGATGTCGAGAATGGTGCGCCACGCCGCCTCGCGGCTGGCGGTGTCCGGCGCGGAAAGCCAGTTCTGGAACGCCGTCATCAGCCCGTAGACCGGCGGATAATCGATCTGCTCGCCGGCCTTTCCCTCGCTGTCGCGCCACGCGCCCCACGCCATGCCGCTGAGGAACGAGCTGTCGGCCGGCACGCGCTCGGCCGGGCTCATGGCGCTGGTGGGAATGCCGTTATCGAAGCCGTTCGCCGCCATCATCACCAGCGAGCCGGCCAGCGCCCGCTTCCACATGATGTCGCGGTCCGACGCCTTGACGAACAGGCTGACGCCGATGGAATGCCACGTCTCGCCCACCAGCTGCAGCACGTCCATCTGCTCCTGACTGGTGCCTTCCGCCTCCACCACGATCTGCAGCGGGCGGTCGTCGTCCAGCATGCGGATGCCGTCTGAACGGCGCTCCGTCAGGCCGATGTCGTCCAGAAGCTTGTTGGCATAGTCGGGATCGTAGCTCGCCCAGAGCGACTGGTATTCCGGCCGGAACAGCCGGCTCTGGGACAGCACCGAATTGTTGGAGGGCTTGGCAAGGCCGAAATAGAGCACGCGGTTGATCATGTCGCGGTCGATGCCCAGCGACAGCGCCCGCCGGAAGCTGACATCGCGCAGCAGCTTGCGCCACAGCGGATCCGCCGCCGTCAGGTTGGGATAGAGCGCAACCTGATTGGCCATGGAGATCGGCCACAGCAGCGTGCGGATGCCGGAGCGGGCCTCGCCGCGCTTCAGCACGGTGATATCGGAGAACGACAGGCCACGAGCCTGCAGGTCGCTTTCACCGGCCTGCGTCTGGCTGGCGATGAGGCCGGAGGAGACAACGTTCATGACGACGTTGTCGGCGTAGGGAAGCTGCTGCCCCTTTTCATCGACCCGATGGAAATAGGGATTTCGCGCCATGACGAGGCGGCGGTCCGATGAGCTCGCGGTTGCCCCCCAAGGCTGGAGGGTCGGCAGATCGGAATTCATCGCCTCGTAAAGCGCATCCATCTTGGTATGGAGCGCGGCCCACGAACGCGATTTTTTCTTCTTCACCTTCTCCGCAAGCTTTTCCTTGTCGGCATACTTGATGTGGAACTGCCTGAGATAGTGTGCCGGACGATAGATGAACGGATCGCGCGCCGCCGCCAGCGACGGCAGGAACTGGGAATTGGGCTTCTCCCACGTGTAGCGGACGGTCACCTCGTCGATCACCTCGAACACCGGCGGATGCCCGTTCACCAGCAGGAAGGGCTCCGGCCCCGCCGGCGTCAGGTCGTTGTTCTGGATGATGTCTTCCCAGAAATAGCGAAAATCCTCGGCGGTGAACGGTTCGCCGTCCGACCATTTATGACCCGGGCGCAGATGCAGCGTGAAGCGGCGCCCCTCCTCCACGTCGAGGCCGAGCAGGATATCGGGCACGATCTCCAGCTGCTGGTCGTAGCCGACGAGGCGGGCATAGCCCCAGACCGTGATCATGCGCGCGTCCTTGACGCGGCTGATGAGGGTGGAGATGGAGCCGCCGGGCCGGCCGGTGCGCCGCCCCATGGCCGGCAGGTCCAGCACCAGCGGCACCTTCGGCAGCCGCTCGGCCAGCGGCGGCAGCCCGCCGGCGTCGTCCTGCGCCGCCGCAGGCGCCGCCTCGCCCGCGGCGAAGGCCGCAGGCCCTGCGCCCGCCACGGAAAGCGCCGTCAGGCCGAGGCCCAGAAAGCCACGCCGGGAGAGTTCGAACCGATCGCTCATCGCACGCTCTCCTGCTGCCGCTGGACGGATGCGCCGGACGCGAGCCCGGGCGCGCAGACAAACCGCCCCGGCTCCATTTCGACCAGCACCGGCGCGACGCCGGGCAGCAGGCGGAAGGGCTCGGGCCAGTCGTCGGGCTCGGTGGCGCGGGCGGCCGCCAGCGCGGAAAAATCAAGCCGGTTGTCGAGGCTCGCCTCCGGCACGGCCGCCAGCAGCGCCCGCGTATAGGGGTGCAGCGGATTGCGCACGACCGACCGCGTCGCGCCGATTTCCACCACGCGCCCCCGGCACATCACCACCACCCGGTCGGCCATGTAGTCGACCACCGCCAGATTGTGGCTGACGAAGATGTAGGTCAGCCCCAGACTCTGCTGCAGGTCCTTCAGCAGGTTGAGGATCTGCGCCTGCACCGACACATCGAGCGCCGACACCGGTTCGTCGCAGACGATGAGCTGCGGCCGCAGCGCGAGCGCGCGGGCAATGCCGATGCGCTGGCGCTGGCCGCCGGAGAAGGAGTGCGGATAGCGACGCAGGAAACGCGCATCGAGGCCGACGAGACGCATCAGGTCGCGCACCCGCTCCTGACGCTCCGCCGCGGGAATGCCGGGTTCGTGGATCAGCAGCGGCTCGGCGATGATGTCGTTCACCGTCATGCGCGGGTTCAGCGACGAGAACGGGTCCTGAAAGATCATCTGGACCTTGCGGCGATAGGCGAACAGGTCGCGGCCGGCCAGCCGGGCCACGTCCACCGGGCCGGAGCCGTCGTCGAACAGCACCCGGCCGGAATCGGGCTCGATGGCGCGCATCAGCGCCAGCGACGATGTCGTCTTGCCGGAGCCCGATTCACCGACGACGCCGACGCATTCGCCGCGACCCACCGTGAACGAGATGTCGTCCATGGCCTTGACCACCGAGGTGGAGGCGCGGCGGCGCACGGTGAAGCTCTTGTTGACCTTCTCGAAGGTGACGATGGGGCCGGTCGACGCAGCAGCGGCGGGCGCCGGCGCATCGGCTTCGGCGGGCGCCTGAAGAAAGGCCACGCTCGCCGCCGGAATCGGCCGGATCGGCACCAGCCGCTCGCCCGGCTCCATGTCGAAGCGCGGCACCGCGCGCAGCAGGGCCTTGAGATAGTCGTGCTGCGGATCGCGGAAGATCGTCCCGATCGGGCCGGATTCCATGACGCGGCCGTGATAGACGACGACGACATCATGGGCGACATTGGCCACGACGCCGAAATCGTGGGTGATCATCAGCACCGACATGTCGAGTTCGGCTTGCAGGTCGCGTATCAGCTTCAGGATTTCGGCCTGAATGGTCACGTCGAGCGCAGTGGTCGGCTCGTCGGCGATCAGCAGCCCCGGGCGGCAGACCAGCGCCATGGCGATGACCGCGCGCTGGCGCAGGCCGCCGGAAAGCTGGAACGGATAGGAATTCAGCGCCCGCTCGGGATCGGGAAACTGCACCAGCCGCAGCATGTCGCGGGTGATCTCGCGCGCTTCCGCGCGGCTGACGCCACGGTGCAGCAGCGCGGCCTCGCCGATCTGGTCGCCCACCGTGTGCAGCGGCGACAGCGAGGTCATCGGCTCCTGAAAGACGATGGCGATGCGGTTGCCGCGAATGGCGCGCATGCGCCGGCCTTGCGGCGAGATCGCCGCGATGTCGGTCTGGGCCCCGCCCTGTTCGGAATCGGAAAACAGGATGCGGCCGGAGGCGATCCGCGCCTTGCGCGGCAACAGGCCCATGATGGCCTGCGAGACCACCGTCTTGCCCGACCCCGATTCGCCGACCAGCGCCACCGTGCGGCCCTGCGGAACCGCGAACGAGACACCGTCAACCGCGCGCACGAGGCCCTCATCGCCCTTGAAGTCGATGGTGAGGCCTTCAACCGACAACACATTCACGGGCCGTGTTCCCCCCGGCTCGGACGACCGCCCCGGCCGTCCGTACTCAAAGACGCCGCCAGCGCCCGCGTGACGCGCCCCCTGTCCGCGTCCCGCGCTGCGTTAAAGCATGCCCTTCGGACTATGGCGCAGTGCCCGCCCCATGAAAAGACACCGTGTTTGCCCGATGACAGCCTGCCGCAACATGGAGCTTTCTTTGCCGGCACCAAACGGATGCACAACGTTTCCGTGCAGTTGGGCCCGGCGCACGCGGGCCGCCGGCCGACGCCCCGTCGCCCGGCGGCAACATGTCCCGCCCGGCTCAGGGCAGGATGCGGCAGATGCCGACCTCGCCGGAGCGGCCGCGCAGGCTGGCCGCGCCGATGCGCTCCCAGCGGATCGCCGGATCATCGGCAAGGCGGACGATATCCTCGGAGGCGGTGATGACCGCATCGGCGTCGGGCGCCAGCACCTTGCCATAGGCCTCCAGCCGGGAGGCGACGTTCACCGGATCGCCGATGGTGGTGTAGTTGACACGCTCGGCCGCGCCCAGATTGCCCACGATGACCGGCCCGATGTGGACCCCGATGCGCAGCCGCAGCACCAGATCGCCGGCCGCGCGCGCCGTTGCGGCATCCTGCGCCGCCGAGCGCGCCATGGCCACTGCGGCCCGCAGCGCGCGCCGGCCGTTCTCCTCCGGGCTTTCCGCCGACCAGACCGCCATCATGCCGTCGCCGAGGAACTTGTCGACCATGCCCTCCTCCGCCTCCACGCAGGCGACGAGCCGGGTGAAATGGCGGTTGAGATAACCCGCGACCTCCTCCGGCCGCAGGCTTTCGGAAAGCGTGGTGAAGCCGGCGAGATCGGTAAACAGCACCGCCGCCTCGCGGCGCTCCGGCCGGGTCGCCGCATCGAAGCCGAACCGCATGAGACGGCGCACCAGCGCCGCCGGCACATAGCGGGAGAAGGCCCGCACCGCAGTCAGCATGTTGTTGAAGGCCCGCGCGCCGCTGTCGAACTCCGCGATGTGGCTGCGCGGAACGTCGCGGGCGGCATCCAGCTCCAGCCGCGCGATATGATCGGCCTCGGTGCGCAGCGCCGCGACCGAGCGGGCGATGCGCCGCGCGATCCACAGCGCCGCCACCACCGCAACCACCCCCATGACGAGGGCGGCGATGATGGACGTATAAAGCTGCCGGATCTGGTCGAGACTGTCGGCAGCCGGCGTATAGACGCCCGCAATCCACGGCTTTGCCCCAAGCCCGACGAGCGTGCGGGTGATGACGACATAGGACTGGCCCTTCGCCTCCACCTCGCGGACATTCACGTTGCCTGAAAGGCTGCCGAAACGGCTGCCGTCCCCCAGCCCGCGGCCAAGGGCATCGAGCACATCCTCGCCGATATCGGCCGGCTCGACGGGCCCCTGCTCGCGGGCGATCGCTTCCACCAGCCCGAGCGAACTGCCGTTGGAATGGGCGAACACCCGGCCGTTCTCGTCCAGCAGGAAGGTGGTGGCCTGCGACCCGCGCCCGAGCGCGATCACCAGCGTGGAGATGGTATCGGACGTGACCGAGGCGATGACCCAGCCGTGGCGCTTGCCGTCCGCGCTTTCCAGCGGCGCGACAGCAGAAACCAGAAGCGCCCCGGCGATGAAGCGCAGCGGCGCCCAGACCGGCCCGGACCCGCGCGGCAGCGTTTCCATCAGCGTGCGGTCGGGCAACGGCAGCGGCTGAACGTGGCTGTTCTCGATGGGATAGATCCGGTCGTCCTTGTGGCGATAGACGCCGATGACGCGAAAATCGCTGTCCAGCACGGCCACGGCGGAAAGCGCGCGGCCGGCCGCCAGAACCCCTTCCAGCGTGGCCGCGAGGCGCGGATCGTCGCCGGAAAAGGAGAATTCCTTCTGCATGAACAGGCCGGCAATATCGGCCGCGGCGGCGTGCGCCGGTGCGATCTGACCGGTGATGGAGGTGGCGAGCAGGTCCATCACCAGCATCGCCTTGTCGTTCAGCAGCGTGTAGGTATTGCGGAAATTCGCCGTAGCCGTGAACGTCAGCACCAGCCCCAGCGAAATCGCCAGCAGCAGGCCGTATCCGCCGCCCAGCACCATGGCGAGCGGCACGGTCCAGCGCGGCCCGCGGCCGTGCCGGGCCTGCCGCCGGCGCGGCAGCAGGCTGCGGCGGCGGTCGGACGGGCGTTTCTCGTCTGGCTCAGGCACATCGGGCATGGGGACATCCGGCATGGACGGGCACGGCAACCGCGTTGACCCGGCCGCGCCACCTCTGGCGCGCGGTCTTCCAAGTCCTTAAAACGGACGGGGCCGGATTGCCAGCACCCCCGCCGGCAGCGGCCTGTCAGCCGGCGCCATCCGCGGCGCCGGTGCCCTGAAGGATGCAACGATGCTGCGCCATGCCGGAACGGCCGTCCGCCTCGCCGACTACACGCCGACGCCCTATGCAGTCGACACCGTGGAACTCGATTTCCGCCTCGGCGCCGACACGACGCAGGTGACCACCACTCTGGCGCTGACCCCGCGCCCGGGCACGGCCGCCGGCACGCCGCTGGTGCTGGACGGCGATGAACTGACGCTGGTTTCCCTCGCCCTCGATGGCGTGCCGCTCGATGCTGCGGCCTACGAGGCCGGCCCCGACAGCCTGATTCTGAAGGTGCCGCCGGCGCGCCCCTTCCGCCTGACCATCGGCACCCGGATCAATCCCGCCGCCAACGCCGCGCTGAGCGGGCTCTACCAGAGCCGGGGCACATGGTGCACCCAGTGCGAGGCGGAGGGTTTCCGCCGCATCACCTACTTCCCCGACCGGCCGGACGTGCTGGCCGTCTACACCACCCGCATCGAGGCGCCGCTGGCCGCCGCGCCGGCCCTGCTTGCCAACGGCAACCGCATCGCCAGCGGCGTGTCGGCCGATGGCGCCACCCATTTCGCGGTGTGGCACGACCCGTGGCCGAAGCCTTCGTACCTGTTCGCCATGGTAGCCGGCGATCTCGGCGTGGTGGAGGACAGCTTCGTCACCCGCTCGGGCCGCGAAGTCGCGCTGCGCATCTATGTGGAGCACGGCAACGAACCGCGCACCGCCTTCGCCATGGACAGCCTGAAGCGCGCGATGCGCTGGGATGAGGATGTCTTCGGCCGCGAATACGACCTCGACATCTTCATGATCGTCGCCGTCTCCGACTTCAACATGGGGGCGATGGAAAACAAGGGCCTGAACATCTTCAACGACAAGTATGTTCTGGCCGATCCCGACAGCGCCACCGATCAGGACTATGCCGGCATCGAGCGCGTCATCGCGCACGAATATTTCCACAACTGGACCGGCAACCGCATCACCTGCCGCGACTGGTTCCAGCTTTGCCTGAAGGAAGGGCTGACCGTCTTCCGCGATCAGGAATTCTCCGCCGATGCCCGCTCGCGCGCGGTCAAGCGCATCGGCGATGTCCGGGTGCTGCGCGCCACCCAGTTCGCGGAGGATGCCGGTCCGCTCGCCCATCCGGTCCGGCCCGAAATCTACCACGAGATCAATAACTTCTATACGCCCACCATCTACGAGAAGGGCGCTGAGCTGATCCGTGCGCTGAAAAGCCTGCTCGGCGGCGCGGCCTTCGCCGCCGGTCTGGAGCTTTATTTCACGCGCCACGATGGCGATGCCGCGACAATCGAGGATTTCATCGCCTGTTTCGCTGAGAGCTCCGGCCGCGACCTCGCCCCGTTCCTCGTCTGGTACCGGCAGGCCGGCACCCCGCGCCTGACCGTGACCCACAGCCACGACCGGGCCGGCGGCCGCCTCGTACTCGACATCGCGCAGGCGACGCCGCCGACGCCCGGCCAGCCGGAAAAGCTGCCGGTGCCGATCCCGCTGCGCTTCGGCCTCGTGGGTGGCGACGGGCGTGACGTGACCCCCACGGCGATCGGCGGCGCGGAGGTGACGGGCGATGTGCTGCACATCACCGCGGCGCACCACCGCGTGGTGCTGGAGGGCATCCACGAGCCCGTGGTGCCGTCGCTGCTGCGCGGCTTCTCGGCACCCGTCATTCTGGAAAGCGATCTTGCGGCCGATGACCGGCTGTTCCTGCTGGCCCGCGACAGCGACCCCTTCAGCCGCTGGGAAGCGGCCCAGAGCCTTGCCACGGCCAGTCTCGTCGAGCTGACGAAGGCCGCGCGCGAAGGTCGCACGGCAACCGCCGACACCGCGCTGATCGGCGCGCTCGGTGCAGTTGCCGGCAACGCGGCGCTGGACCCGGCCTTCCGCGCGCTGGTGCTGCAGCTTCCCTCCGAGGGCGATATCGCCCGCGAGATCGGCCGCGACGTGGATCCGGCCGCCATCGCCGCCGCGCGCGCGGCGCTGAAGCAGCAGATCGCCGGCCTGCTTGCGCCCTCTTTTGCCGCCATTGCCGCCGGCCTTGCCAGCAATGCCCCCTACCGGCCGGACGCGGAAGGCAGCGGCCGGCGCGCACTGGCCAACACGCTGAACGATTATCTGGCCCTGCTGCCCGGCGGGCCGGAAAAGGTGATGCTCGCCTACCGCGCCGCCGATAACATGACCGACCGCATCGCCGCGCTCTCCACGCTGGTGGCGGCCGGCGCCCCCGAGGCCGGCGATGCGCTGGCCGACTTCTTCGACCGGCACCGGGCCGACCCGCTCGCCATCGACAAATGGTTCGTGGTGCAGGCGACAGCGCCGGGCGAGGCGACACTGGAGACCGTGGAGCGGCTGACGCGCCACCCGGCGTTTGCCTTCTCCAACCCCAACCGCGTGCGTTCGCTGGTCGGTGCGTTCTCGATGTCGAACCCGGCGGCCTTCGGCCGGCCGGATGGGGCCGGATACCGCTTCCTCGCCGACGTGGTACTGGACCTCGATGGCCGCAACCCGCAGCTTGCCGCCCGCCTGCTTGGCGCCTTCCGCACGTGGCGGACGCTGGAAAGCGGCCGCAGCGCGCTGGCCCACGCGCAGTTGCAACGCATCGCCGCCGCTGGCCCGCTTTCGGCCGATGTCGGCGACATCGTCTCGCGCTGCCTCGCCTGAGCCGGCGCGCGTTGGCGCAGGTCATGATCTTTGCTCCCGCAACCCCGCCTTCCCACAGGGATGGCGGGGCTTTTTTCGCGCTGCAGCAATGGCTTATGCCAAGGCTACCAAATTTTAACCATACCCTCTGGACAATCCGAGTCCCGTCGATTCAAATGCGCATGATTCGGTTCGTCAGTATTGCCGGAATCGCATTAGAATCAACGAGATCTGCGAGGATGCTCAGATGGCGCAGGCAAACACCGCCGACGCCTCGAGGCGCCGGCGCGCGCCGTTTCTGGCGCTGGGGGCGACCTGGGCAAGACGAACCGAAAGTGCTGCGGCGCGACGCCGGCAGCGACAGGCGACGCCGGTCGCCCTGTCGGGGCATGCCGGCATGCTAGCCGCGCCGGCCTATGCCCAGCTGGTGGCCAAGGAGCCGCTGTTCCGCCGGGCCATCCCTGTCCTGACGATCCTGTTCATTCTGGTGATGGCGGGCTACCGCGTCGCCGCGCTGGTCAGCGCCTACGAGACGGCGGACCGCTCCGCGCGCGACGAACTGGCCCTGCTCGCCACCAGCGTGACGGCGACGCTCGACCATGATTTTCCGCTCGCCCCGCGTGCGCCGGCCGACAATGCCGCCGGCGGCATCGCGCTGCCGCCGCCATCGACCGGCAGTGCGGGCAATGCACTGACGATGCAGATCCGGGAATCGCTGCGCCGCGTGCTGCCAAGCCGCGCCACGCTCGACGGGCGCCAGCTGATCGTGACCGATGCCACCGGCACCATTGTGGTGACGGACCCGGTGCGCAGCGATCTGGAAGGCACGGGCATCGTCAGCCTGCTGGGCGAGAGCCAGCCGCTCACCACCTTCGGCGCCCGCGCCGGCGTGCTGGAACTGACGCTGACCGATGGCGTGCGGGCCTTCGCAACCGTCAACCTGCTGGCGGACGGACGCGGCATGGTGGCTGCGCTGCAACCCACCGCCGATGTCTTCGGCGCGTGGCAGCGCGATCTTTCCGCCAATGTCACGCTGTTCGTCTGCACCAGCGCCGTCATTCTCGTGCTGGTCTACGCCTTCTTCGCCCAGTCGGCCCGCGCGCGGGCGGCGGATGGCATCTATGCGGCGACGCAGGTGCGCATCGACGCCGCGCTGATGCGTGGCCGGTGCGGCCTGTTCGACTGGGATCTGGCGCGCGGCCGCATGTTCTGGTCCGCCTCGCTCTACGATATTCTCGGCATGGAGCCACGCGAGGACCTGCTGGGCTTCCGCGAGGTTTCCGCCCTGGTCCACCCGGAAGACGGCGACCTTTTTGCCATCGCCGACAACATGCTGGCGAGCGGTGCCGGAACGCTGGACCGGATGCTGCGGATGCGGCACGCCGACGGCCGATGGATCTGGCTGCGGATGCGCGCCGAACTGGTGTCCGAGACCGACAACACCACCCCGCACCTGATCGGCATCGGCGTGGACGTGACCGAGCAGCGCGCGCTGGCGGAGCGTTCCGCCACCGCCGACATGCGCCTGCGCGATGCGATCGAGACCATTTCCGAGGCGTTCGTGCTGTGGGACGCCGACAACCGCCTCGTGATGTGCAATTCCAAGTACCAGCAGCTTCACAATCTGCCGGACGATGCGGTTGCCGCCGGCGCGCCCTATCCCTCCATCATGCGTTCGGCCAGCCAGCCGATCGTGACGACCGAGATCCTCAACGAAGGGCGGCCGGAGGAAGGCTCGCGCTCCTACGAGGCCCAGCTTGCCGATGGCCGCTGGCTGCAGATCAACGAGCGGCGCACCAAGGACGGCGGCTTCGTTTCGGTCGGCACGGACATCACCGCGCTGAAGCGCCATGAAGAACGGCTGATGGAAAGCGAACGGCGCCTGCGCGCCACCGTCGCCGACCTTCGGCAGTCGCGCCAGAAGCTGGAAAGCCAGGCCCGGCAGCTCGTCGAGCTGGCGGAGAAATATGCCGAGGAAAAAACCCGCGCCGAAGAAGCCAACCGCGCGAAATCGGAGTTCCTCGCCAATATCTCGCACGAGCTGAGAACGCCGCTCAACGCCATCATCGGCTTTTCGGAGATCATGACGCAGGGCATGTTCGGCCCGCTCGGCTCCAACAAATATGCCGAATATTGTCAGGACATCCACCACAGCGGCAATTACCTGCTGGGCGTCATCAATGACATTCTCGACATGTCGCGCATCGAGGCCGGCCAGATCGATCTTTCGGTGGAAGCGATCGACCTTGAGGAGGTCGTGAACGAGGCCACCCGCATCATGTCGCCGACCGCCTCGGAGAAGGGCATCGAGGTGACTTCGGCGGTGTCGCAGCTGAAGATGAATGTCGACCGGCGCGCGATGAAGCAGATCCTGCTGAACCTGCTCTCCAACGCCGTGAAGTTCACCCCGCAGGGCGGAACGGTGACGGTGCGCGCCCGCTCCGACCACGACGGCGTGGTGGTGGCGGTGGAAGATACCGGCATCGGCATTCCGAAGAAGGAAATCCTGCGCCTCGGCCAGCCGTTCGTTCAGGTGGAAAACCAGTTCACCAAGAGCCACAAGGGCTCCGGCCTCGGCCTCGCCATCGCCCGTTCGCTGGTGCAGCTCCATGGTGGCCGGATGGAGATCCAGTCCGAGGTGGGCGTCGGCACGACCATCACCGTGCACCTGCCGAAGGACCCGCCCCGCCGCGAGACGGCCCGGGAAGCCGCCTGAGAGCCTTGCCCTGAGAAGAACCGGCGCGGTCTGTCCGCGCCGGTTGTCTTTTACGCCTCCGGCGATCCGATGATCTCGATGAAGGCCTGGCGCACGGCGGCCTGTGTCTCCACCAGCCGGGCCTCGACGCGGGCGATGTCCGGTTCGGCCGCGGCGCGGCAGATGAGGGAGAGCACGCCACGCGGGGCACTTTCCTTGCGGAACGGCCCGTCCACCGCCAGCCTCAGCACCTGCGTCAGGGCCTGATAGAGCCCGGCCGCGGGCAGCAGCACATCCACATGGCGGGCTTCGATGAGGCCGGCATGGAACATCCGGTTCAACGCCGTCAGCGTATTGGTGGAGGCCACCTCCGGGTGCGCGCGGAAGTGCCGGAGCTGCAGATATTGCGCGATGAACTCAAGATCGATCAGGCCGCCGGGCACCGTCTTCAGCTCCCACGGATCGCGGCTGCCCTTTTCGCCCGCGATGCGGCGGCGCATGTCGGCGACGTCGGCGGCCAGCGTCTCGCGCTCGCGCGCCAGACCGCGCCGGATGGCCTCGTCCACCTTGGTCAGGAAGCCGAGACTGCCGGACACCGGCCGCGCGCGCGTCAGCGCCAGTTGCTCCCACGTCCATGCATCCTTCGCCTGATAGGCCTCGAAGGCTGAAAGCCGGGTTGCCAGCGGCCCGGCATTGCCGGAGGGCCGCAGGCGGAAATCCACCTCGAACAGTGCGCCCTCCCCGGTCGGCGCGCTGAGCGCGGCAACGAGGCGCTGCGTCAGGCGGATATAATACTGGCTCGGTGCCAGCGGCTTCGGCCCGTCGGAGGCTTCGCTCTCGTCGGGATGTTCATAGAGCAGGATCAGGTCGAGATCGGAAGCCGCCGTCATCTCCCGCCCGCCGAGCTTGCCGAGCGCGACCACCGCCACCTCGCCGCCGGGCACGCGTCCGTGGTGGCGGGCGAGTTCCTCCTCGGCCGCCAGCACCAGCGCCCGCACCAGCACATCCGCCAGCGCCGCATAGGCAGCCCCCGCCGCAACGGGTTCGATGGTGCCGGTAATGACCCGCACGCCGATGAGGAAGCTGTGCTCCTGACCGAAGATGCGGGCGCGGTCGAGCTTTTCCTCATAGGCCCGGCCTTCGCCGATGAAGCGGCTGAGGCGTTCGGCCAGATCGGATTCACGCGGCACGGTGTCGAAGAACGCCGGCTCCAGCAGCGCGTCCAGCACCCGCGGCCGGCGGGTGAGAATGGCGGCAAGGCGCGGCGCCGTGCCGAGGATGCGCGCCAGCAGATCCAGCAGCCCCGGATTGGAGCGCAGAAGCGAGAACAGCTGCACCCCGGTCGGCAACTGCGACAGGAAACGGTCGAAGGCGACGAAGGCGGCATCGACATTGTCGGTGCGCGACAGCGCCTCCAGCAGCGCCGGCACAAGTTCCGTCAGCCGCTCCCGCGCCTTGGTGGACCGGGTCGCCGGATAGCGGCCGAAATGCCAGCCGCGAATGGTGGAGGCCACTTCCTCCGGGTTGACGAACCCCAGTTCCCGCAGGGTGCCGATCGTCGCCGGATCGTTGTCGCCGCCGGTGAAGACCAGATTGCCATGGTCGGCGGCCAGTTGCGGCGCCTGCTCGAAGAGCCGGCTGTAGTGGCGCTGCACCGCCTGCATATGGGTGCGCAGCACGCGGGCAAAGGGCGGGATGGTGGGAAAGCCCGTCAGCCGCGCAATGCGCGCCAGCCCTTCGTCATCGGCGGGCAGCGTGTGGGTCTGCTCGTCGTGGACCATCTGGATGCGATGTTCCACCAGGCGCAGGAACACATAGGCGCGATCGAGGTCGTCGCAGGTCGCCCGCGAGATCCAGCCGAGTTCGTTCAGCATGGTCAGCATCGCGCGTGTCGGGCGGCCGCGCAGCCGGGGGTCGCGTCCGCCGGCGATGAGCTGCTGGGTCTGGACGAAAAACTCGATTTCGCGGATACCGCCCCGGCCGAGCTTCAGATTGTGACCGCCGACGGCGATCGCGCCATGTCCCTTGACCGCATTGATCTGGCGCTTGATGGCCGCCACGTCGGCAATGGCCGCGTAGTCGAACGACTTGCGCCAGATGAACGGGCGGATTTCGGCCAGAAACGCCTCGCCGGCAGCCTTGTCGCCGGCGCAGGGGCGCGCCTTGATCAGCGCCGCGCGCTCCCAGTTCTGCCCCATGCTCTCATAATAGATCAGCGCGCCCTCGACCGAGATCGCCAGCGGCGTGGCGCCCGGATCGGGGCGCAGCCTGAGATCGACGCGGAACACATAGCCGTCGGCCGTGCGCTCCTGCATCATCGACACCAGCCGCCGGGTCATGCGCACGAACAGCGTGGAGCACT
>DAIPYB010000018.1:0-16586 GCA_036782955.1 Pseudoxanthobacter sp.
AGCTGGAGCAGCTGCGCGCGCTGGAAGCCGGCATGCGCATCGACGTGGCGGTGGTGGATACCGTGCCCTTCGGCGTCGACACGCCTGATGATCTGGAGCGGGCACGCATCATGCTGGCGCCGTCCAGCGGCCGGGCGCAGCGATGAACGCAGGCGCCTCCACCCGTTCTGCGGGCTGGCCCACGCCGCCGCGCCGTGCCGCCCGATTTACCGGGCGGCGCCCCGGCGCCGCGTGAAATCCGTTGCCCGTTTTCCGGTGTCGGGGCGCCGGAAACATCGCTGATCCAGCGGCCCGGCCCGGTGCCTGCTCTGGCTTTCCCGCCATGGCGTGCGGCGCTCGGGGGCTGCTTCCCCTTGAGAAAGTCCGTCGTCATGTCCGTGCAGCCGCTGCGCGTCGCCTATCAGGGCGAACCCGGTGCCAATTCCCATATCGCCGTTCTGGAGGTCTATCCGGATGCATGGCCTGTGCCGTGCCCGACCTTCGAGGATTGTTTCTCTGCGCTGGAAACGGGCGCTGCCGATCTGGCGATGATCCCGATCGAGAACTCGGTTGCCGGCCGCGTCGCCGATATCCACTCGCTGCTGCCCACCGCGCAGGCCTACATCATCCGCGAGCATTTCCTGCCGATCCATCATCAGCTGCTCGGGCTGAAGGGGGCGAAGCTCTCCGATATCCGCACCGTGCAGAGCCATGTGCAGGCGCTGGGCCAGTGCCGCCGGCGGCTGCGTGGCCTCGGCATGGAGCCGGTGGTGGGCGCCGATACCGCCGGCTCCGCCCGCGAGATCGCGCAGGCCGGCGACATCTCCCGCGGCGCGCTGGCCTCCACGCTGGCGGCGCAGGTCTATGACCTGCAGATCCTGCTGCCCGATGTCGAGGACGAGAAGCACAACACCACGCGTTTCGTGGTGTTCTCGCGCGAGGCGGAGCGGCCGCCGGTGGGCGAGGGGATGGTGGTGACCTCGCTGCTGTTTCGCGTGCGCAACGTTCCGGCGGCGCTCTACAAGGCGCTCGGCGGTTTCGCCACCAATGGCGTCAACATCACCAAGCTGGAGAGCTACCAGCTTGCCGGCCGTTTCTTCGCCACCCAGTTCTATGCCGACGTGGAAGGCCATATCGACGATCCGGCGGTGAAGCTGGCCATCGAGGAACTGGCGTTCTTCTCCGCGGAACTGAAGGTGCTCGGCGTCTATCCTGCCGCCTCGTTCCGCGAGGCGATCCGTGAGCCGGAGGAAAACCGCCCGCTGCGACCCTCGCCTGCGGCGGAGTGAGAGCCGGGAGCAGGGCCCCGGCCACCTGCCCTCACGGCCACAACACGGCCGGCGGCATGGAGGAGAGAATCGCCTCCACGTTGCCGCCGGTCTTCAGGCCGAACAGCGTGCCGCGGTCATAGAGCAGGTTGAATTCCACATAGCGGCCGCGCCGGATCATCTGCTCGCGCCGTTCCGCCTCGCTCCACGGCTTGTCGAGATTGCGGCCCACGATCTGCGGGTAGATCGTCAGAAAGGCATCGCCGACGGCACGGGTGAAGGCAAAATCGGCCTCCGTGTCGCCGGTGTTGAGGTTGTCGTAGAAGATGCCGCCGATGCCGCGCGGTTCGTTGCGGTGCTTCAGGAAGAAATAATCGTCGCACCACGACCGGAAGCGTTCGTAATCGGCGCTCTTGCGGTCGGTGCAGGCCGCCTTCATGGCGGCGTGGAACGACACGGTGTCCGGGTCTTCCTGCGTGCGGCGCGCATCCAGCATCGGCGTCAGGTCGGCACCGCCGCCGAACCACGACCGGCTCGTCACCACGAGGCGCGTGTTCATGTGCACGGTCGGCACATGGGGGCTCCACGGATGCACGATGAGGGAGATGCCGCTCGCCCAGAAGCGCGGATCTTCCCCGGCACCCGGAATCTGGCGGCGAAAATCGGCCGAAAACGTGCCATGCACGGTGGAGCAGTGAACGCCGGCCTTCTCGAAGACCCGGCCGTGCATCAGTCCCATCACGCCGCCGCCGCCCGGTGCGCCATCCTCCCCGGTGCGCGTCCACGGCTGGCGCACGAAACGGCCGGCCGGTCCGTCCATGGCGCCGCCCCGGCCGGCGGCTTCGTCCTCGATTGTCTCCAGCGCGGCATGAATGCGGTCGCGCAGCGCCTCGAACCAGCCGCGTGCGGCGTTCTTCAGCGGCTCCACCGTCGCCGGGTCGGTTTCCGGCAGGCCGGCGACGAGGGCATTGCGGATCGCCTGCTCATCGGCACTGAGGGGCCCGGCGCGGGTGGCGGCAGTCGGCGGGGCATCGCTCATCGGGACTTCCTGTTTCGTGCGGGGCACGCTCGCGCGCTCTGATTGCCGCGGCCCCTTTTGGGCGCGCACCATGGCGCAGGCCGGCGGCGGAGGAAAGAGCCGAATGGCGGCTGTCCCGTCAGCCGGCAAGTGGAATGCTGCTGTGCCGCGCTCCTTTTTCAGGTACCCATGCCGGCCATGGCGGTCGTGGTTGCGACTCGCTCTTAAAATCGCCGTGACGGCAGGGCAGAACGCCTGTCGCCCGACCGGTGCCGCGTGCAGGACCGGCGGCGACGCCGGTGAAGGGAACCGAGACGGCCATGATTGAACGGATTCTGCGCTGGTTCGAGAGCCGCATCGACCCCTTCGCCAACGGTCCCGGCGGCGAGCCGCCCGCGGGGCTGATGGCGTTCTACTGGTATTTCGTGCGGCAGGCATGGCCATGGTTTGCCGCCGTGCTGGCGGCGGGCGCCATCGTGGCGTTCATCGAGGTGGCGATGTTCCGCTATGTCGGCTCCATCGTCGATCTTCTTGGCCGCACCACGCCGGAGCGGGTGTGGCACGAGCATGGAACAACCTTCCTGTGGATGCTGGCGGTGGTGCTGATAGGCCGCCCGCTGGCCGGTGCATTCCACGATCTGGTGGTGCGGCAGAGCATTCTGGCACCGTTCACCAATCTGGTGCGCTGGCAGTCGCACCGCCATGTGGTGCGCCAGAGCGTGTCGTTCTTCCAGAACGATTTCGCCGGCCGCATTGCCGCCCGTGTCATGCAGACCGGCTCGGCGCTGCGCGCCTCCGTCATCGAAACCGTCGATGCGCTGTGGTTCGCCGGGCTTTATGCCGCGAGCGCGCTGGTGCTGTTCGCAGATGCCGATCTGTGGCTGGCGACGCCGCTGGCGCTGTGGGTGGTGGGCTATGTGCTGCTGCTGCGCTATTTCGTGCCGCGCCTGCGGCAGCTGGCACGCGATCTCTCCGATCGCAACTCTCTGCTGAACGGCCGCATCGTCGATGGCTATACCAACATCATGACGGTGAAGCTGTTTGCCCATGCCGCGCGCGAGGAAGCTTATGTGCGCGCGGCGATGGGCGAGCATGTGGACGCCTTCCGGGCGCAGCTGCGCGCCATCACCGCCATGACGACCGCCGTTGCCGTGCTGAACAGCCTGATGCTGGGCGCAACCGGCGCCGTGGCGGTGGTGCTGTGGCAGGCCGGCATCGTCGGCCTCGGTGCCATTGCCTTCGCCACCGGTCTTGCCATCCGCATTGTCAACATGTCCGGCTGGATCATGTGGGAGGTGACCGGCATCTTCGAGAATGTCGGGCAGGTGCAGGAAGGCATGGCCACCATTGCCCGCCCGCTCACCGTCACGGACCGGCCTGCGGCCCCGCCTCTGCAGATCGGCAAAGGGCGGGAAGCCGGGGAGCGGACGGGCGGGGGACTGGTGCGCTTCGAGGACGTTTCGTTCCACTATGGCCGCGCCAGCGGCATCATCGAGCATCTCAGCCTCGCGGTGAAGCCCGGCGAGCGCGTCGGCCTCGTCGGCCGCTCTGGCGCGGGCAAGTCCACGCTGATCTCGCTGCTGCTGCGCTTCTATGATGTCGATGGCGGCCGCATCACCATTGACGGACAGGATATCGCATCCGTCACGCAGGAGAGCCTGCGCGGGGCGGTGGGGGTCGTCACGCAGGATACCTCGCTGCTGCACCGCTCCGTTGCCGATAATATCCGCTACGGCCGCCCGGAGGCCTCCGATGCGGACGTGGAGGCGGCGGCCCGCCGTGCCCACGCAACGGCCTTTATTGCCGATCTCACCGATCCGGCGGGGCGCACCGGCTATGCTGCCCATGTGGGCGAGCGCGGCGTCAAGCTCTCCGGCGGCCAGCGCCAGCGCATCGCCATCGCCCGCGTGCTTCTGAAGGATGCCCCGATTCTCGTGCTCGACGAGGCGACCTCAGCGCTGGATTCGGAGGTGGAGGCCGCCATTCAGGACGATCTGGAGGCCCTGATGGAGGGCAAGACGGTGATCGCCATCGCCCATCGCCTGTCGACCATTGCCCGCATGGACCGGCTGATCGTCATCGACAACGGCCGCATCGTCGAGGACGGCCGGCATGAGGAACTGATCCGCCGCGGCGGGCTTTATGCCGATCTGTGGAAGCGCCAGTCCGGTGGCTTCATCGCCGACCAGCAGCAGGAGGCGCCGCGCGGCGATGTGGTGGCGGCCGGATGATCAGCGTCCCGGCCACAGGCCCGTCTGGCGCAGCGCCTCGCCGGCGACCAGCGCGCAGGAAACCGCGACATTGAGCGAGCGCACGCCTTCCACCATGGCGATGCGTACCCGCGCATCGGCCGCCTCGTGCACATCGTCGGGCACGCCGGCCGATTCCCGGCCGAACAGCAGCGTATCGGCGGCGGAGAAGGCAAAGCCATCGTGGCGCACCGCGCCGCGGGTCGTCAGCAGCACGATGCGGCCGCCCTCCGCGCGCCGGTCGGCGAGAAAGGCCGCCCACGAATCGTGGACCCTGAGGGCGGCGCGGGCGAGATAATCCATGCCCGCCCGGCGCAGCGCGCGGTCGGAAAGATCGAACCCGGCCGGGCCGATCACATCCACGCCGATGCCGAGGCAGGCGGCGGTGCGAAGGATGGTGCCGGTGTTCTGGGGAATGTCGGGCTGGTAAAGGGCGATGCGCATCGGAACCGGTTGCCGGGGATGGGGACGTGACGGCCGGCAGGAGGCGCGGCTGCGCGGCCGGCGTCAAGCCCGTTGCCGTTCAGGCCGCCGGCTGGCCGTGGCGTCGTGATGGCTGGACAAGCGGCAAACCCGGTGCCACCAGAAGAACGGCGCGGCAACCCGCACGGGACCGGCAGAGGACATAAGGCATTGGCATCACCGGCGGCACATGGGTCTGCGGAAAAGCCCACGCGGCGCGACTTCCTGTTCGTTGCAACCGCGACCTTCGCTGCCACCGGCGGCGCGCTGGCCCTTTGGCCGCTGATCGACCAGATGAATCCCGATGCCGGTGCCATGGCGCTGGCCACCACGGAGGTGGATGTCTCCGCGGTGGAGGAGGGGCAGTCGGTGGTGGTCAAGTGGCGCGGGCGGCCGGTGGTGGTGCGCCGGCGCACGGCCGCGGAAATGGCTTCCGCCGACGACACGCCTTTGGGCGAACTGATCGATCCCCTTGCCCGCAACGCCAACCTGCCGGCAGACGCGCCGGCGACGGATGCCAACCGTGCCGCGCCCGCCGGCGGCCACTGGCTGGTGATGGTGCAGGTCTGCACCCATCTCGGCTGCATTCCGCTGGGCCAGCAGGGCCAGTATGGCGGCTGGTTCTGCCCCTGCCACGGTTCTGTCTATGACACCGCTGGCCGGGTGCGCGTGGGCCCGGCGCCGCAGAACATGGCCGTGCCGCCTTATCGCTTCGTCAATCCCACCCTCATTTCCATCGGTTGAGCAGGGCCGGCATGGCAGACCCTTCCTCCTACACGCCCGGCAACGGCTTCAGCCGCTGGCTCGACCGGCGCCTGCCGGTGTTGCGCTTCGCCCATGGCCAGCTCGCCTTTCCCACGCCGCGCAACCTCAACTATTACTGGACCTTCGGCGGCATTCTCTCGTTCATGCTGCTGGCGCAGATCGTCACCGGCGTCGCGCTGGTGATGCACTACACCCCCAATGCCGGTCTCGCCTTCAACAGCGTCGAGACCATCATGCGCGATGTGAACTACGGCTGGCTGCTGCGCTATCTGCACGCGAACGGCGCCTCGATGGCCTTCATCGCCCTCTATGTGCACCTTTTCCGGGGCCTCTATTACGGCTCCTACAAGGCGCCGCGCGAGGTGGTGTGGCTCCTCGGCATGGTGCTGTTCGTGCTGATGATCGCCACCGCCTTCATGGGCTATGTGCTGCCGTGGGGGCAGATGTCGTTCTGGGGCGCGACCGTCATTACCAGCCTGTTCGGGGCGATACCGGTTATCGGCGATCAGGTGGTGACGTGGCTCTGGGGCGGCTTCTCGGTTGATGACGCCACGCTGAACCGCTTCTTCGCGCTGCACTACCTGCTGCCGTTTATCATCATCGCCGTCACGGGACTGCATGTCTGGGCCGTGCATACGGTGGGAAACAATAACCCGACCGGAATAGAGGTGCAGGCCGGGCAGGATACGATCCCGTTCCATCCCTATTATACGATCAAGGATGCCTTCGCGGTCGCGGTATTCCTGCTGCTCTACGGATGGTTTGTCTTCTACATTCCGAACTATCTCGGCCATCCCGATAATTATATCCCGGCCAACCCGATGGTGACGCCGGCGCATATCATGCCCGAGTGGTATTTCCTGCCGTTCTACGCCATCCTGCGGGCGGTACCTTCGGCAATCGGCGGCATTCTGGCGCTGGTCGGGGCAATCGCCGTGCTGTTCGCGCTGCCGTGGCTGGATCGCTCGCCGGTTCGCTCGGCCACTCTCCGGCCGCTCTACCGGGTGTTCGTCTGGCTGCTGGCGGCAACCGTCGTGTTGCTCGGCTGGCTCGGGTCCAGACCGCCGGAAGGGCTCTATGTGCTGGCCGCGCGGGTGGCGACGGCGTGGTATTTCCTGCACTTCCTCGTGGTGTTGCCGCTGCTGGCCCGCTTCGAGAGACCCCTGCCGCTACCCCATTCCATCGGCCGGCCCGTGCTGGAGGCGGGCGGGGAAGCGGGAAACGCCGGGGGCGGGCAATGAAAGCGCGGCTCCGCATCGTCATCGCCGCTGCGTCGCTGCTGGCCATTCCAGCGGCTCCGGCGGTCGCCGCGGAGGCCGGGCCGGCGGTGGTGCCGCAGGCGTGGTCATTCTCCGGCCCGTTCGGGCAATATGATCCCGCCCAGTTGCGCCGGGGACTGCAGGTCTACCGCGAGGTCTGCGCTACCTGCCATGGACTGGGCCAGGTGGCCTTCCGCACCCTTTCGCAGCCGGGCGGGCCGGTGCTGTCGCCGGACGACATGCGTGCGCTCGCCGCCGAATTCGAGGTGCCCGGGGGCGTCAATGCCGATGGCGATCCGCTGCGCCGGCCGGGTCGGCCGGCGGACGTCTTTCCATCGCCTTTTCCGACGCCCGAGGCGGCGGCCGCCGCCAACAACGGCATCGCTCCGCCGGATCTGTCGCTGATGGCCAAGGCCCGCGCCGTGCCGCGCGGGCTGCCTTTCCTGTTTACGGATATCGTCACGCAATATCAGGAGGGCGGGCCGGATTATATATACGGCTATCTGACCGGCTACGCCGATCCGCCCGCCGGCGTGCAGCCGCCGCCCGGCACATTCTACAATCCGCACTTCATGTCCGGTCCCTTCACCGCCATGCCGCCGGCGCTGTTCGACGACATGGTGGACTATGCCGGCAGCGCGCCGCAGACGACGGATCAGTACGCGCGCGACGTCTCTGCCTTCCTGATGTGGGCGGCCGAACCGACGCTCGATGCCCGCAAGCAACTGGGCTTCAGGGTCATGGTGTTTCTGGCGGTGCTGGCGGCGCTGCTCTACGGCGTCAAGCGCGTGCTGTGGAAGCGCATCGGCGGCTGAGGCTGCCATTTAGCCTGCCAGATCCGTCAGGCCCGGCTTCAGTCTGCCTTCTCGCGGGCGGCGAAGGCGGCGCGGGCGTGCCGGATCTCGTCATGGTGCGTCTCCGCCCAAATCCACACGCCGCAGAACGCCGCCCCGAGGCTCTCGCCCAGCGATGTCAGGGTATAATCGACGTGGGGCGGAATGACGGGGTGCACAGTGCGCCGGACGAGGCCGTCCTGCTCCATCTGCCGCAGGGTCTGGGTCAGCATTTTCTGGCTGATCCGGCCCACGGCCCGGCCGATCTGCGTGAAGCGCAGAGTTCCGCGCTCATGGAGCAGGTCGAGGATCAGCATGGTCCATTTGTCCGCGACCTTGCCGATGATGTCGCGGACCAGCGCCTCGATCTGCGGATCGGTCTCCTGCGGAATTGCGTCCCGGCGCCGGCTTTCGATGGCGGGATCGGCCGCTGCCTTGCGCATGGAACACTCTCCTTTTGGTGCGTATAAATCTTTCCGGTGCCTTCTTTCAAATAGAGAGTATCGGGCTTAACTCGGTCGGGAGCAACAAAAAGGCTGCTGACCCCATGAAGATGACAGGAAACACAATTCTTCTGACCGGCGGTGGATCCGGCATTGGCGAGGCGCTGGCGCATCGCTTTCATGATCTCGGCAACACGGTGATCATTGCCGGGCGCAGGCTGGGCGCGCTGCAAGGCGCAATTTCCGGCCGGAAGAACATGCACGCCGTGCAGCTTGATATCGGCAGTGCCGACGATATCACTGAATTTTCTGAGAAGATCGTTGCCGAATTCCCGGCCCTCAACGTTCTCATCAACAATGCCGGTATCATGCGCACGGAAGTTCTGGACCGGGCCCGCGATCTCGGCGATGCCGAGGCGACCATCGCCACCAATCTTCTCGGCCCTATCCGGCTGACGGATGCACTGGTCGGCCATCTCTGCAGTGTGCCCGATGCCGTCATCGTCAATGTCACGTCCGGGCTTGCCTTCGTGCCGCTGATCGCCACGCCGACCTATTCGGCCACCAAGGCGGCGCTGCATTCCTACACGGTGTCGCTGCGGGCGGTGCTGAAGGGGCGGGTCGAGGTGATCGAACTGGCACCGCCGGCGGTGCAGACGGAACTGACGCCCGGCCAGTCATCCCGCGAGGGCTACCTGCCGCTGGAAGCCTTCGCCGACGAGGTGATGACGCTGTTCGACCAGGAGCCGACACCGCCGGAAATCCTCGTGCAGCGGGTCGGCTTCCTGCGCAATGCGGAGCGCGAGGGCCGGTTTGAAGCCACGGTTGCGGCGCTGAACGGACCGGTGGCCTGAGCGGCGAGCCAGGGGCCGGGCGCTCAGTTGCGGCCCGGCATGTGCTCCAGCAGGCGGTCGGCGGCGGCGCGGGCTTCGTCAGTGATGGTGGAGCCGGCAAGCATGCGGGCTATTTCCTCGCGCCGCACCGCATCGACAATGGGCGTGACGCGGGTTGTCACCCGGTCTTCGCTGCCATGGACATCCTTGGCGATCAGCAGGTGCCCGCCGGCACGGGCGGCCACCTGCGGCGCGTGGGTCACGGCAATCACCTGCACCCGTGCGGCGAGGCGGGCGAGGCGCACGCCGATGGCCTCCGCCACCGCGCCGCCGACGCCGGTATCGATCTCGTCGAACACGAGGGTGGGGGCTGAGCCGCGATCGGCCAGCGCCACTTTCAGCGCCAGCAGGAAGCGCGACAGCTCGCCGCCCGAGGCAACCTTCATCATCGGCCCCGGCCGCGTGCCGGGGTTGGTGCGCACCCAGAACTCCAGCTGGTCGATGCCTTCCGGGCCGGCATTGCCGGCATCGGTGGTTATCTCGACCAGAAAGGCGGCGCGCTCCAGCTTCAGCGCCGGCAGTTCCGCCGCCACCGCCTGTTCCAGCGCGCGGGCCGCGGCAATGCGGCGTACAGACAGCGCCTCTGCGGCTGCGGCATAGCCGGCCTGTGCCGTGACGACAGCAGCCTCGAGCTGCCCGAGCTTCTCTTCTCCGGCATCGATATCCGCCAGATCGGCCGTCATGCGGGCCGCCAGCGCCGGCAGATAATCCACCGCCACCTGATGCTTGCGGGCCAGCGCACGCAGGGCAAACAGGCGCTCTTCCACCCGCTCCAGTTCGCGCGGGTCGAATGCCACGGCGGCAAGCGCGGCTTCAAGGCCGCTGCGGGCTTCCTCCAGCGCATCCAGCGCCCGGCCCAGCGCATCGGCCGGCGGGCCGGCAAGGGCGGGCACCTCGCCGCGCTTGCGCTCCAGGCGCTTCATCAGGCCGGCAATGTCCGGGATCGGCGAGCCGTTGCCATCAAGGCTGTCATAGGCATCCTTCAGGTCGCCGGCCACCTTCTCCGATTTCATCATGTCGGTGCGGGCAGCGGCGAGAGCCTCCTCCTCGCCCTCAACGGGGGCGAGGGCATCCAGTTCCTCTACGGCGGCGCGCAGATAGTCCACTTCACGCCGCGCCGCCTCCACCTTCGCCCGGTGGCGGGTCAGCGCGGTTTCCGCCGCGCGGCGCCGGCTCCATGTGTCGGCGACCGCCGCCCGTTCGGCCTCCAGCCCGCCGAAGGCATCGATCAGGCTGCGATGTGCGGCCGGGTCCACAAGGGCACGCTCGTCATGCTGTCCGTGGATTTCCACCAGCACGCCGCCAAGCGTGCGCAGCAACGCCACGCCCACCGGCTGGTCGTTGATGAACGCGCGCGTGCGCCCATCCGCGGCCTGAACTCGCCGCAGGATGATGTCGCCGTCGGCATCGATGGCGTTTTCAGTGAGAATCGCCCGGGCCGGATGATCCGCCGGCATGTCGAATACTGCCGTCACCTGCCCCTGCGCCTCGCCATGGCGCACGAGACCGGCATCGCCCCGGCCGCCGAGTGCGAGGGTGAGCGAATCGAGCAGGATGGACTTGCCGGCACCGGTCTCGCCGGTCATCACCGTCAGTCCGTCCCGGAAGCCGATCTCCAGCCGGTCGATCAGCACGATGTCGCGGATTGAGAGCGCGACGAGCATGGGCAGGGCCTCGGGGCTTTCGGCCGTCCGCTCCGCCGCGGCGGGGCTGGACGGCCAGTGTCGCCTGCAGGGCTGTGCCGGAAAACCGGCTTACAGCAGCTTGAAGTTTTCAAACGCCTTGCTGATCCAGCTCTGCTTGAACTCTTCCGGCGCGTAGCCACCCTTCTCCAGAAGCTGGAAAGAGGCCTTGTACCAGCTCGAATCGGGGAAGTTATGACCCAGAACCGCAGCGGCGGTCTGCGCTTCCGGCACCACGCCCATGGCGTAGTAGGCTTCCACCAGACGGGCGAGTGCCTCTTCCACCTGACGGGTCGTCTGGTACTGCGTCACCACATCGCGGAAGCGGTTGATGGCGGCAATGTAGTCGTGGCGGGCGAGATAGAACCGGCCGATTTCCATTTCCTTGCCGGCCAGCTGATCGTTGATCATCTGGATCTTCTGGCGGGCATCGTCGGCATATTCGGAATCGGGGAAGCGCTGCACCAGCTCATTGAAGGCGCCGAGCGCCTTGCTTGACACTTCCTGATCGCGGGTAATATCCGGGATCTGGCGGTAATAAGACTGGCCGATGATATAAAGCGCATAGGCCGCATCGGGACTGCCGGGATAAAGCGTCACGAAGCGGCGGGCGGAGTTGATCGCCTCGGTATATTTGCCGTTGGAATAGTAGGCGAAGGCCGTGTTGACGAGGCCTTTGCGGGCATATTCCGAATAGGGATAGAGCTTATCCAGCTCTTCGAATTTCTTGGCCGCATCCTTCAGGCCGCCGGCCTGCATCAGGCCAAGGCCTTCGTTGTAAAGCTCCTGCGGCGGCGGGTCGGGCTTGAGGGCGCCGGGATCGGGCTTGTCGCCGCCGCACGCTGCAAGGGCAAGGGTGGCGGTCAGCGCGGCGGCAAGGCCAAGGCGGCCGCTGCGCTCGCGCAGGCTCGTCTCTGGGCGCGTCTGCATTCCAGTCCTCCGAAGCCGGCCGCGGACCCTCGCCCGTGCCGGATTGTCCGCCCCTGTCAGCCCGGGCCTGCTTGCGGCCGCCGGCGGACCGGCAGCCCGCAACCGGCCCGCGTCAGAAAAGCCTCTGGCGCAACGTTTCGCAAGAGACGCAGCGTTGCGCAAGAGACGCTTTGTGCCCGGCGGCGCAATTGCTCAGGCCCGGCACGATGCCGGCCCGGATTTTTGCACAGGCCCCGCCCGGCGCAGCCGGCCTGCGCGCCCGGCGGAAACGAAAACGGCGCGCTTCGGGAGGAAGCGCGCCGCAACCATGAGAACACTTGATGGCGGAGCCGTGGCAACAGAGCGCCTGCGTGGCGAAAATCTCCGGTCCGGGCCCTCAGAATCCGACGCCCCATAACCGGCGGCTTCAGCGTGCGGCTGCCCCTGTGCCGGGCTGCCCCCAGTGCCGGGCGACTTCAGGTCCGCTCGGGGCTGTAGGCCGGGCGGGCGAGGCCGGCGGCAAGGCCGACAGCGGCGCGCTCGCGCGCCACTTCGCGGCGCGGTGCGCCCTGACCTTCGATGATCTCGAACGCCGAGCTGTCGGCGAACAGCGCCGCAACCATCGCCGCATTGATGCGGTGGCCGCCCTTGTAGGAGCGGTAGAGACCGATGATCGGCATGCCGGAAAGCGCCAGATCGCCAACCGCATCGAGCGCCTTGTGGCGCACGAACTCATCCGGCCAGCGCAGCCCTTCCGGGTTCAGCACGCGCTCGCCGTCGAGCGCCACGGAATTTTCCAGCGAGGAGCCGCGCGCCAGACCCTTGGCCCACAGCTTCTCCACATCCTGCACGCGGCCGAAGGTGCGGGCGCGGGCGATCTCGGTGCGGAAGGCGTCCGGCGTCAGATCGAAGGCGATGGCCTGACGGCCGATGACGGCAATGGGGAAATCGATCTCCACCTCGAAACGGGTGGTGGCATGCGGCAGCAGCTCGCCCCAGCCGTCGCCGATCTCGACGCGCACCGGCTTCAGCACCCGCACCTGCCGGCGACGGGCGGCCTGCGCCACGATGCCGACATTGTCGAACGCTTCGATGAAGGGCGCCGCCGAGCCGTCCATGATCGGCATCTCGGGGCCGTCGACCTCGACGATGGCGTTGTCGATCTCGTAGGCGCGCAGCGCCGCCATCAGGTGTTCGATGGTGGAGACCGAACGACCGCCCGGCGTGGAGACGACGGTGCAGAGTTCCGTGGAGGTGACCGATTGCCAGGTGGCGGCCACGCCGCCGTCGCTGTCGGAGAAATCGGTGCGGACAAACACGATGCCCGTGCCGCTCTCGGCCGGGTTGATGGTGACTGTCGCCGGGGCCGCGGAGTGAACGCCGATGCCTGAAAGACAGACCGGGGCCGCAAGGGTCTTCTGGTAGAAGCTCTGGCCACGCGCCATTGTACCGGTCCCGTCATTCGCCCCGCTGATCCACACAATTGCCGAAACACGGCAACCGGGGCGACCGGCCGAAAATGCGGGGCTGCACACAACACCGTCCGGTCGTCCCTTTATCTGAGGGTCAAACTAGCGGGCGGGGCGGGGCAGGTAAAATCACGCTTGATTACCGCCTTGTAACGATAATATAGCGCTTAAATATCAAATACTTAAGTCAATTTTCCGGGCTTTCTGGCGGGCGTTTGTTACAGGGTTTGCGACAGCCCCGCGCCCACAGACGGATTCGGGGCAGGCCACAGGGCCTGCCCCGAACATTTTCGTCACCGCTGTCTCAGTTCGCCTGACGGCGCAGGAAAGCGGGGATCTCCAGCTGGTCGTCCTCGCGGGCGGCCGTGCGGCCGGCGGACATGTCGGCGTCCATGCCGCGCGGGCGGTGATAGGAGTCCGGGTTCGCCGGCGGGCGCTGGGCCTGCGCCGTGCTGCGGCGGGTGAACTCGCTCGACTGGGCCGGCGGGGCCTGGCGCGGGGCCGGAGCCGGGGCCGGGCTGAAGCCGGCAGCCGGGGCGCGACCGCCGCGGCTGGGGGTGTTGTGGTCGTCATGGTCGTCGCGGCGCGACAGGCCGTTGGCGATGCGGCGCAGCAGGCTCAGCGGGCGGCGATCCTCTTCCGGATCGGGCGCACGGGTCGGTGCCGGGGCCGGGGCGCGCATCTCGCGCTGGGCCATTTCGCGCTGGGCGTGGGGCGGGAAATCGTCCGCACGCGGCAGGCGCGGGGCGACCTGCGCCGGTTCAGCCGGCTCGTCGTCGAAGGCGAGGTTGTCCATGCCGTAGGTGGTGGCGCTTTCCACGGCCTGCTCCAGATAGGAGCTGTCGATCGGGTCGGCGGCGAATTCCTCGGCGACCGGGGCCTCGAAGCGCTGCTCGAGACCGGCTTCCACGGCCGCGATGGCGGTGGCGCGAGCCAGTTCGGCGGCACGCAGCTGGGCAGCCTGGTTCTGGGCCGGCGCAGCGGCGGCCGCAGCCGGCTGGGCGGCGGCACGCGGGGCGGCCTGCGGCGCCGGCTGTGCCACGCGGGCACGGCTGCTCGCCTCGACGGAGCGGGTCTCGGCCGGGGAGACGGCATCCTCGAAGAGGCCCTTGTCGATGCCGGTGGCGACGACCGACACGCGGATGATGCCCTCGAGGCTGTCGTCGAAGGTGGCGCCGAGGATGATGTTGGCGTCCTGATCGACTTCCTCGCGGATGCGGGTCGCGGCTTCGTCGAGTTCGAACAGGGTCATGTCCTTGCCGCCGGTGATCGAGATCAGCAGGCCGCGGGCGCCCTTCATCGACACTTCGTCGAGCAGCGGGTTGGAGATGGCGGCCTCGGCGGCCTGCATGGCGCGCTTCTCGCCGGAAGCCTCGCCGGTGCCCATCATCGCCTTGCCCATGCCGCGCATGATGGAGCGGACGTCGGCGAAGTCGAGGTTGATCAGGCCTTCCTTCACCATCAGGTCGGTGATGCAGGCGACGCCCGAGTAGAGCACCTGATCGGCCATGGAGAACGCATCGGCGAAAGTGGTGCGTTCGTTGGCGATGCGGAACAGGTTCTGGTTGGGAATGACGATCAGGGTATCGACGGACTTCTGCAGTTCCTCGATGCCGGCCTCAGCAATACGCATGCGGCGGGCGCCTTCGAAGTGGAACGGCTTGGTGACGACGCCAACAGTCAGTATACCCATGGCGCGCGCCGCCCGCGCGATCACCGGGGCCGCGCCGGTGCCGGTGCCGCCGCCCATGCCGGCGGTGATGAACACCATGTGGCTGCCGGCCAGGTGATCATTGATTTCGTCGATCACCTCTTCGGCCGCCGCCGAGCCGACTTCCGGCTGCGAGCCGGCGCCGAGACCCTCGGTCACCGCGATGCCCATCTGGATCATGCGGTCGGCGCGGGTCAGGCTCAGGGCCTGCGCGTCGGTGTTGGCGACCACAAAATCGCAGCCCTGCAGGCCGGAGGCGATCATGTTGTTGACGGCATTGCCGCCGGCGCCGCCCACACCGAAAACGGTGATGCGGGGCTTCAGTTCGGTGATGTCGGGCATCTTCAGATTGATCGTCATGGCAGCCTCGTTGTCCTTGCCCGCATCGCCTGCGGAGGTCCGTCCATTGGTTTTGTTCGGTGTCGCGGTCTCGCCCGGGCGCCGGAAATCGCCGCCGGCGGGCACGCTGTGCGCAAATTCGGTGTCGCCGCTTGCCGGCAGCTCAGTCTGTTCGTCCATCAGAAACCGTCCTTAAACCAGCGTCCGACTCTGGCCAGATAGCCGTCGGTCCCGGTCAGCACCGAGCGCGACAACCGCACCGGCACCTGCTCGTATTGAACCACCTGCGGGTAGACCACGAGGCCGACCACAGCAGCGAAAGCAGCGCCCTTGGCGGCATCCGGCAGGCCGGCCACCCCAAGGGGGCGGCCAAGGCGGACCGAACGTCCCAGTACCCTGCGGGCTACGTCGGGCATGCCGGTGAGCAGGCTGCCGCCGCCCGTCAGCACGACCCGGCGCCCGATGCGTCCGGCGAAGCCAGAGGCTGCCAGCCGGTCTCGCACGAGCTCCAGAATCTCGTCCACGCGGGGACGGATGATGCGGTTGAGATGACCGCGCGGCACCTGATGGGAGGAGCCGGCGTCATATTCCCCGACCGGATTGATGACCAGCACGTCGCGCTCGTCGCTGGTGCCGGCGAGCGCGGTGCCATGCAGCGTCTTCAGCCGCTCGGCGTCCTGCACCCGGATGGAAAGGCCGTTGGCGATGTCGAGCGTCACGTGGGCGCCGCCGATCGCCAGTGCATCGACATGCACCAGATGGCCATCGTTGAAGACGGCGATGGAGGTGGTGCCGCCGCCGATGTCCACGCACGCGCAGCCCAGTTCCGCCTCGTCGTCCACCAGCGTCGCCAGTCCGCTGGCATAGGGCGTGGCCACCACCGCCTCGATGTCGAGATGACTGCGGCCGACGGACAGCAGCAGGTTGCGCAGGGGCGCGGTCTCGGCCGTCACCACCGTCAGATCCATGCCGAGCTTGCGGCCCAGCATGCCGCGCGGCTCCTGGATGCCGCGGCTGCCGTCCAGCGTGAAACCGGTCGGCAGGGTATGGATCACGGTGCGCCCGGCATCCACGGCGTGGCTGCCGCCGGCCGCCAGTACGCGGCGGATGTCGTATTCGCTCACCGTGCCGGAGGTGACGTCCACCTGCGCGGAGAACGGCGAACTCGACAGCCGCCCGCAGGTGACGGTGACGATGAGCGATTCCACCGTGACGCCGGCCATGCGTTCGGCCGAATCCACCGCGAGGCGGACGGCCTGCTCGGCTGCGTGCAGATCGACCACCACGCCCGACTTGATGCCGCGTGC
>DAIPYB010000019.1:0-11613 GCA_036782955.1 Pseudoxanthobacter sp.
AACCCCCGACCCACGCATTACGAATGCGTTGCTCTACCAGCTGAGCTACTGCGGCCCTCGGCGGTGGCTTGTGCCTGCCGGAATGTCCCGGGAACAAACGCTGCCCGGACGGGGAGTGAAATACCGACTCTTCCGCCCGGATGCAAGCGGCGCGTGATGCCGGATGATCGGCCAACGGGTGAAACCGGTGCGAATTTTCGACCCCGGAGGCGGTTATCCAAGCCTTTCTGGCGGGCAATCGGCCGCGACGCCCCGGCGAGGCGGGTTGCGGCTCGGGATACCCGGTGGCGGAAACGACACCGCCGCCAGCTTCGGGCTGGCGGCGGTGCAGGCATTGGGGGAGGAAGCAGACGGAGCCGTCAGGTCAGGGTCCTGCGGTGGGGAGGGATCACCTCGCCATCGTCGAACTCCGCGCCCGTCGGTACCGGTCCGGGGTCGTCCGGTGCCTTCGGCAGGGAAATGTCGCCGGGCGGCTGCGCATCGGGCAGGACGATACCGGCAGTGCCGGCTGGCGTCGCAATGGCTGCCGGCACTGCCGGCAGGGGCTCAACGGCTGGGGGTGGCGGTGGTGGCGGCGCAGCGAACAGGGCCTCGTCGACAACCGCCGGCGCGCTCGCGGAAAGTGCCTCCGCTGGTGCCTTCCAGACAAACGCATCGAGCTCGCCGGAAACAGGAGAGACCGGGGCCCAGGCATCGGCAACAATGCCGTCCGCCGTCCACGCGGGATCACGCGCGGCGTTGATTGCGCGGGCCAGCCATTCGCGCATGCGGCCGCCGGCACCGAAGGCTGCCTCCTCCAGATCCGCCATCAGCAGGCAGGCGCGCCGGGTGGGCCGGCTTTCCAGAATCGGACGCAACACCGTGCGCGCGGTGTCAAACTCCCGTGCCTCGATGGCCGCGCGGGCAACGGCGAGATCCGCTTCCACATGGCCGGGTGTCAGCGCGGCCAGCGTCTGCAGGCGCTTCAGCCGGTCGCGCGCACTGGAGCCGGGACGAATATCGGCATAAATCTCCGCCAGTTCCGGATGCGGTGCCAGACGCCAAGTTGCCTCGATAACCTTGGTCGCCTTGCGCGTCTCGTTCTGGCGCACCAGGAGACGACCCGCCACGGCGGCGGCCGGCTCCAGATCAGGGGCGAGACGATGCGCTTCCAGCGCCATGGTGCGGGCGCGTTCCGGATCGCCCTCCTCCAGTTCCAGCGCCCGAGCGGTCAGCAGCACGGCCTTGAGGCGTCGGGCCTGCGGCTTCTCGACGAGCCGGGCGCCGGCATTGCGATCCAGCCGGGCAATGGCCAGTTCCCAGTCGTGCTGGGCCGCCGCCTGCTCGAACAGCGCCTGCGATGCCCATGGCAGGGACGGCGATTCCTGCACCGCCTTTTCAGCATAGGATTCGGCGGCCTCGCTCGCGCCTTCGCGGGTTGCCTCGATATAAAGTCCCCGCAGGCCGAGCAGACGGGTATCGTCATGCCTGAGCATGCCTTCGAAAGCAGCCCGCGCGGCGGTACGGTCGCCGGCGAGCTGCGCGGTCTGCGCTTCCAGAAGCCGCGTCGCGGGATCGCGCGGCAGAATGCGGCGCGCTTCCGTCATGTAGCGGCGGGCAAGGCGCAGGTCCCCCGCCCCGACGGCGACCAGCCCGCGCGACAGGGCGACGCGACCGCGCTCACGCCGGCGGCGGCCGAAATAGCGTGCCACGCCATGCGGCGAACGCACCAGTGCCAGCAGCAGCGACCACAGGGCAATGACCGCCACCACGAACACCGCCAGCGCGATCAGCGCGACAGTGATGGAGGTCTCGACGTAATAGCCGAGCCACTCGAACGATATCGTGCCGGGCCGGTCTACGATCCACGACGCGCCGGCGGCGAGGGCAAAAACGATGGCGAGATAGAGGAGGATGCGAATCATGGCGGCCTCCTCACTCGCTGCCCTGCGCCGCGGCGGCGGCCGGCACCGGCGTGCCCAGTTTCTTCAGCACGGCATCGGAAAGCGCATTCACAGCCTGCTCGGTCTTCACCCGCTCCAGCAGCACGTTCGCCCAGCCCTGCGAGGCCGCGCGCGCATCGGCCGGCAGCTGCTGCCATGTGGCGGCAGCCTTGGCCAGTTCGCCACCGTCGACCTCAGCCTTGAGGCGGCTGGTCACCGCCACGGTATCGTCGCCGGCAATCGGCCCGGTCGGGCGAATGGTCACCAGTGCGCGGGCAGACGCGATCAGCCGGTCGATGAAGCTGTCGCTCGCCGGCTTGCCGGTGGTGGCGATGATGGCCTGCTCCGCCTTCCCGAACCCAGCTTCTACCGCTGTGCGGGTCGGCACGCCGTTCACCGCGACTTCCTCCAGCGGCTTCGTCACGTCGCTGCCGACGCGGCCGGAAAGCAGCGCCAGTTCAGCGGTGAAGCTGCCGCCGTCCTCGACCGCCCGCTGCAGGCTCGAAAGGGCAAAGGCGGTGGCGGCCTCGCTGTTGGCGGCAACCGCCTTCAGGCCGCGGCCTACCTCGTCAACGGTGGCCTGAAGGGTGCCGATACGCCGCGACAGGTCGGCGTCCGTGGTCTCCACCGCGCCAATGCGCGCCGCCAGCGGCTCCAGCAGGGCAAGCCGCTGCTGCTCGCTGCCGAGCTGGTCTTTCACCGCCGCAATCTCACTCTTGAGATTGTCGAGCGGGCCGGTATCGCGAACCTGCGCGGAAAGGCTCTGCACCTCGGCGGCAAGCGCACTGAGATGGCTCTCGAGGCCGGAAACGGCAGCCCGCTCCTGCGCAACCAGATCGGAAATTTCGCCCAGCCGGCCCTGATCCGGCACCCTGGCGGCCTCGGCCGTCACCTTGTCCTCAAGCGCCTTGAGCCGCTCCCCGAGCGCGGCGGCCAGATGGCCGTTGCCGGCGGCCTTTTCGGCAGCCCCCACGACCTTGCCGATATCCGTTGCGGCGATGCCGCCCAGCACCACCCCGCCGCCGATCACGGCACCGATGACCGCCGTCACGGCAATGGCAACCAGCCCCGGCCCCTTGCGGGCGGGCGGCGGGACCGGCTGCGGCGCGGCAGCATAGGGCGGCGGTGTGTCGCCGCCGCTGCCGCCATCCGCGGAGGGCTCCTGCGGCGGGGGCGTAACCGGCTCCGGCTCCCCGGCCGGCGGCTCGGTCGGCGTGGTCGCGGTCTCGCCGGCCGGTGTTTCCGTGGCCGCCGCGTCGCTCTCGCCGGCACCCGCCTGCGGCGATACGCCCGGCTCGAACGGCGGCGCGGGATCGCCTGTGGTCGTGGTGGAAATGACGCTCACGTCCTCGGCGGAAAGCTCGATGATCGGCGGGTTACGCCGGCGATTGCGGTCAGCGCGGGCGCCGTCGTCCGGCGTCTGGTTCGGGTCCGCGATATCGTCATTCGCAGTCATGCGTTCCCCTTGACGTTTATGGGGTTCGGAGCCGGCTGGCGAAACCGCCTTCGGCGCCGCACCCACATTCGGTTCCTTCCCGCGCCGGGTGGCGCAAGCGCTCGGCCCTGAGACCGGCCCGGCAGGCCGGCCACGCGGACCGTGGCCCGTCAGGGCCGGCACCCGGCGCCTGATGTTGCCATCCTATACAGGCCGTCGGCGAGGTGAAGGCGGGAAAAAGGCTCCCTCATGACCGCCACGGGGCGCGGCAAGCAGGCGCACTCCGTTTCCCACCCCTTTCCATGCGTCGCCCGAAAAGCGGAGCCGCTGTCGCGCAATGCCGGAAAGATTTTTATTTTCATTATGTTATTCGTCTGACGCCACGCCATTGTCACCATCATGCTTCCAGCAGGGCCAGAAGCGACCTCTCATCCGGCCGGGCGGCAACGGCAAGGCGGCCGGCATCGAAAGAACCGTGCACGGCGGTGAAGGCGGCAAGGGTAGCGGGCGAGAGCGCCAGAATGCGGAACACAGCCGCCCCGGCTTCCGGGCAATCGCGGGCAAGGGCGCGGGCAAAGGCGGCCGCACTGCGGGGAGAATAAAGCAGCACCGCATCGACGCCGCCCGCCCCCAGCGCGGCGGCGACCGCTTCGGGCAGGTGTTCAGCCATGCGGGTGCGATAGAGCACCGCCGTGCGGGCGCCGACGCCGCCCGCCGCCAGCAGCGCGGCGAGATCACCCGCACGCTCGGCACCGGCGACATGGAGCACAGTGCCCCGCAGGGTGCCGGCCCGCGACAGGATCAGGCGGGCGAGGTCTTCGACGGCACCGTCCGCGCTTTCAACGGCGGCGAAGCCGGCTTTGCGCGCGGCGCCGGCCGTGGCCGCGCCCACGGCAAAGGCCGGCAGGCCGACAAACGCGGATACCTGTGGATGGGCGGCCAGCGCCGCCACGGCACTGCGGCTGGTGAAAGCCACCGCCCCCACGCCCGCCGGATCGACGGGAGCGGCCGGATCGGGCTCCACCACGAGGACGGGGGCAACCAGCACGCTGTGCCCTGCCGCCTCAAGCGCCGCGCGGGTGGCTTCGGCCTGCGGTTGCGGCCGGGTCACAAGGACGCGCATGATTCGCCTCCCCTGCCTTCCGTCGCCCATGCCCGCGCCCGCGCGGAGAGCCCCCCGGAACCGCTCACCAGCTTTCGAAGAACCGCTCGCCGGCCACCGCCCGCAGTTGCTGGCCGGCGGCAAACCCCAGCCGGGGACCGTCCGTCGCATCGCCGGCGAATTGCGTGGAATGAGAACGCGTGCCATCGGGCGTCAGAATCAGGCCGCTGAAGCGCACCTCACCCTCGAAGACAATGGCGTGGCCGGCAATGGGCGTGCGGCACGAACCATCGAGGGCCGCAAGGAACGCGCGCTCGGTCGCCACTTCCTGTGCCGTCTTCCTGCACAGCGCCGGCGCCAGCGCGGCGGCGATGGCTGCATCGCCCGCCCGCGTCTCGATGGCGATCGCCCCCTGCCCCACCGCCGGGGGAAAGGCGTTGATATCCAGCACCTCGGTCGCCACGTCCTCCAGCCCCAGCCGGCGCAGGCCGGCGCGGGCCAGCAGCGTGGCGGCGACGACGCCGTCGCGCAGCTTCGTCAGCCGGGTCTGCACGTTGCCGCGAAAGACCTCGACCCGCAGATCCGGACGCAGCCGGCGCACCAGCGCCCCGCGCCGCAGCGATGCCGTGCCCACCTTGGCGCCGTAGGGCAGTTCGGTCAGCTTCTGCCCGCTGGTGGTCACCAGACAGTCGCGCACGTCCTCGCGCGGCAGGTAGCCGGCCAGAATCAGCCCTTCGGGCAATTCGGTCGGCATGTCCTTGGCGGAATGCACCGCCACGTCCAGCCGGCCGGCCAGCAGCGCATCCTCGATTTCCTGCGTGAACAGGCCCTTGCCGCCGATATCCATCAGGGCACGGTCGATGATGCGGTCGCCGGAGGTGGACATGACCACCACCTCCGTCACGGCGCCACTGGCCTTGAGGGCATCTTCGACCATATAGGCCTGAGCAAGGGCAAGCGGGCTGCCACGGGTTCCGATACGGAGCGGTTTCATTTGCGTGGGTCGGGGTCGATTTGTTAGGGCCTGAAACGGGCCGCGATCTTGTCTGCCGGACCGGCCTCTGTCCACTTCGGATCTTTCCCGGGGTTGACCGGTCCGGGGAAGAGGCTGGCCAGGGAGACTTCCACGATGATCGTTCTCGGCATCGAGACAAGCTGCGATGAAACCGCCGCCGGAATCGTGCGCCGCAATGCCGACGGCGACGGCACGGTGCTTTCCGGCGTCGTGCGCGCGCAGCTTGCCGACCACGCGCCCTATGGCGGCGTGGTGCCGGAAATCGCCGCCCGCGCCCATGTTGCCCTCATCGACCGGGTCGTGGACGAGGCCGCCCGAAGCGCCGGCATCACGCTGGACGCGGTGGATGCCGTTGCGGCCACCTGCGGCCCCGGCCTCATCGGCGGGCTGATGGTGGGTGCCATGACCGGCAAGGCCATCGCGCTTGCCACTGGCAAGCCGTTCATCGCCGTCAACCACCTGGAAGCCCACGCCCTGACGGCCCGCCTCACCGACCGCGTACATTTTCCCTACCTGCTGCTGCTCGTTTCCGGCGGTCATACCCAGATTCTCGTCGTCCACGGCGTCGGCCGGTTCGAGCGCTGGGGCACCACCATCGACGATGCCCTCGGCGAGGCATTCGACAAGACGGCCAAGCTGCTCGGCCTCGGCCATCCCGGCGGACCGGCGGTGGAAAAGGCGGCGGAGGGCGGCGACCCCGCCCGCTTCGCCCTGCCGCGTCCGCTGATCGGCCGGCCGGGGCTGGATTTTTCCTTCGCCGGCCTCAAGACGGCGGTGCGCGTGGCAGCCGTAAACGCCGCCCCGCTCTCGCCGCAGGATGTCAGCGATCTGTGCGCCTCGTTTCAGGCGACCGTGGCCGGCATTGCCGCGCGGCGGGCGGGCGCGGCGCTGGACCGGTTCCGGCGGGAAACGGGCGTGGAAAGCCCGGTTCTGGTGGTTGCCGGCGGCGTTGCCGCCAACCGCGCCATCCGCTCCGCCCTCGATGCCGCCGCGGCCCGTGCCGGCGGGCGGCTGGTGGCGCCGCCGCTGCACCTGTGCGGCGACAATGGCGTCATGATCGCCTGGGCCGGGGCGGAGCGCCTCGCCCTCGGCCTTACCGACGGTCTCGATGCACCGGTGCGGGCGCGCTGGCCGCTGGACCAGAGCGCGGTGCCGGTGGTAGGCCACGGCCGGCTGGGCGCCAAGGTCTGACCGCGCCGGACAGAGAGACGAAAGCCATGACATCGGCAGTGGAGACATCGGCACCCGGCACGACCGCCCTGGCCAGCGTCGGCGTTGTCGGCGGCGGAGCGTGGGGCACGGCTCTTGCCCTTGCAGCGGCGCGCGCCGGGCGCAGCGTCACCCTGTGGGCGCGCGATGCCGCCGTGGTCGAGGCCATCAACAGCCGCTCGGAGAACCCGGCCCACCTGCCCGGCGTGCGACTGGAACCCGCGCTTGCCGCCACCGCCGATCTGGCGCGCGCGGCCGCCGCCGATCTCGTGGTGCTCTCCACCCCGGCGCAGACCACCCGCGAACTGGCCGGCGCTCTCGCCCCGCTGATGCGCCCGGCGACGCCGCTCCTCATCACCGCCAAGGGCTTCGAGGCCGGCACCGGGCTGTTGCTGGCCGATGTGGTGGCGCAGGCAGCTCCTGCGGCCGTGCCCGCCGTACTTTCCGGCCCCAGCTTTGCCGCCGATGTCGCCCGCTCGCTGCCCACCGCAGTCACCGTCGCCGCCGCCGATATCGCGCTGGCGGAGGCTGTCGCCCGTGCGCTGGCCAGCCCGTCGTTTCGCCCCTATGCCAGCGACGACGTAACCGGCGTCGAGGTTGGCGGCGCGCTGAAGAACGTGCTCGCCATCGCCTCCGGCATCGTCATCGGCCGCGGCCTCGGCGCCAGCGCGCAGGCCGCCCTCATCGCCCGCGCCTTCGCCGAACTGACGCGCCTTGCCGTGGCATTGGGCGGACGGGCCGAGACGCTGACCGGGCTGTCCGGCTTCGGCGATCTGGTGCTGACGGCCACCAGCCGGCAGTCGCGCAATTTCACCTTCGGCGTGGCACTGGGCGAAGGCGGCTCCGCCACGGCCCTCAGCGATCGCGGCCCGCTGGTGGAAGGCGCCAAGACCGCCCCGGTCGCGCTCGCCATGGCCCGCCGCCTCGGCATCGATGCCCCGGTCACCGCCGCCGTCGCCGCGCTGGTGGAAGGGCGTGCCGGCGTCGACCAGGTGATCGGCGAACTGCTGGCACGGCCGCTGAAACGCGAAACGGCCTGACACGGTGCCCAAGAACGGCGCCAGAGCACGGCCGCAAGAACCGGAGAGCCCTTCCATGCCGCGCCACGATTTTCTGTCCACGCGCCTTTTCGTCGAGGCCCCCCTCGGCGCTGGCCTTGCGGTGGAAGCCAGCCGCGAGCAGGCGAACTACCTGCTGAACGTGCTGCGTCGCAAGGACGGCGACGGCCTTCTCGTCTTCAACGGCCGCGACGGCGAATGGCGCGCGGTCATCGGCACCAGCGGCCGCAAGTCCTGCGTGCTGAGCGTGGAAGAGCAGACCCGGCCGCAGTCACCCCTGCCCGACGTGGATTACCTGTTCGCCCCGCTGAAGCATGCCCGCCTCGACTACATGGTGCAGAAAGCCGTGGAGATGGGGGCCGGCCGCCTGGTACCGGTCATGACGCGCCGCACGCAGGCCAGCCGGGTCAATCTGGAACGGATGCGCGCCAACGTGATCGAGGCCTGCGAGCAGTGCGGCGTCATCGCCGTGCCCTCGGTGGAGGAAACCGCCACCCTCGATACCCTTCTTGCCCGCTGGCCTTCCGAGCGCGACGGACGGCGGCTGATCTTCTGCGACGAGCGCGACGACGGCACCAGCCCGCTGCCGGTGCTGGCCGCACTGCCGCGCGGACCGCTGGCGGTGCTGATCGGGCCGGAGGGCGGCTTTGCTCCGGAGGAGCGCGAGGCGCTCCATGCCCTGCCGTTCGTCACCGCCATTCCGCTCGGTCCGCGCATCCTGCGAGCCGATACCGCCGCGGTCGCCGCCATGGCCATCGTGCAGGCCATGCTGGGCGACTGGACCTGAACCGAACGCGCGTTCCCGGCGGCGCGGTCGTGCAGAAATGGCATTTGTGTGGCGCCGCGGGGGCGGCTATCGTGCGGCACTTTTTTCGCGGCACCGGCAGATCCGGTTTCGCTCGCTCTGATGATGACAAGCCGGCAGGTTCCATGGCGCGTGACACTCTCGACAGTTCGCCGATCGAAGGCCTCGAGGCCCTGATCGACTGGTTCCAGGACGGCGCAAAGCCGGCCTCCGACTGGCGCATCGGAACCGAGCACGAGAAATTCGCCTTCCACACCACGGACCTGAAGCCGGTTGGCTATGACGGCCCCCGCGGCATCGGTGCGCTGCTGCGCGGGATGGAAAGCCTGCTCGGCTGGGAGCCGATCGTCGATGCCGGCCACATCATCGGCCTCGTCGATCCCACCGGCGGCGGCGCGATTTCGCTGGAGCCCGGCGGCCAGTTCGAGCTTTCCGGCGCTCCCCTCAGCGACCTGCACCACACGGCCATCGAGACGGCCGCCCACATGGCGCAGGTGCGCGAGATCGCCACCCCGCTCGGCATCGATTTCCTCGGCCTCGGCTTCGCGCCCACATGGACGCGCGCCGACATGCCCACCATGCCGAAATCGCGCTATGCGATCATGACGCGCTACATGCCGAAGGTCGGCAGTCTCGGCCTCGACATGATGTATCGCACCTGCACGATTCAGGTGAACCTCGACTACGGCAGCGAAGCCGACATGGTGGCGAAGATGCGCGTCGGGCTGGCGCTGCAGCCGATTGCCATGGCGCTGTTCGCCAATTCACCCTTCACGGAAGGCCGCCCCAACGGCTACCGCACCTTCCGCGGCCAGATCTGGCACGATACCGATGCCCGCCGCACCGGCGGCCTGCCGTTCGTGTTCGACGAAGGCTTTGGCTTCGAGCACTACGTGGACTGGGTGCTCGACGTGCCGATGTATTTCGTCAAGCGCGGCGACACCTATATCGACGTCGCCGGCCAGAGCTTCCGCGATTTCCTCGCCGGGCGCCTGCCGGGTCTGCCGGGTGAGCGGCCCAACATGGGCGACTGGTCCAACCACCTGTCCACGGTCTTTCCCGACGTGCGCCTGAAGCGCTTCATCGAGATGCGCGGCGCCGACGGCGGCCCGCTGGCCGCCATCGATGCACTGCCGGCACTGTGGGTCGGCCTGCTCTATGATGCGACCGCGCTTTCCGAGGCTCTGGCGCTCATCGCCGACTGGAGCGCGGACGAACGCGAAACCCTGCGCCAGGAAGTGCCGCGCCATGGGCTGGCGACGCCGTTCCGCGGCGGCACGGTGGGCGACATCGCGGCCGACGTGCTGGCGATTGCCCGCGGCGGTCTCGCCCGGCGCGCGCGTCTGAACGGCACCGGCGCGGACGAGACGCGCTATCTGGCCCCGCTGGAAGAAATCGCCCGCACCCGTCGCACCGCAGCCGACATCATGCTCGACAAGTTCGGCGGCGACTGGGGCGGCGATATCGCCCGCGTCTTCGCCGAGCACCCCGTCTGAGGCTGTTGCGCCCGGCGCGCGCACGTCATCCGGGGATGGCCACCGGCTCACCGATGATCGCCTGTCCGCGGGTGAGATCGGCGACGAAGGCCACGAAGCTGGTGATTTCATCCTGCGGCAGCACGATGGCCAGGCTGACCCCGCCGGCGGTAAATCCGGCGTGCGCGATGGTGGCGCCGGGCACCGCCGCGAGGCGGGCGCGAACGCGCGGTTCGTCGGCAAAGCCGCAGGTCATGGCAAGCTGGCTCATGGCGACCAGCGGGCGGCGGCGCGAGGCGCGCAGGCAGGCTGCGGCCGTGCCGCCATAGGCGCGCACCAGACCGCCGCTGCCCAGCAGGATGCCGCCAAACCAGCGGCTGACGACCACCGCCACCCGGTCCAGCCCCTGCCCTTCGATGGCCTGCAGGATCGGCCGTCCGGCGGTGCCGCCGGGCTCGCCGTCATCGCTGAAACGACTGATGGCCCCGCAGCGGAACGCCCAGCAATTGTGCCCGGCATCCGCGTCGCCGTGGGCGCCGATAAATGCCCGCGCCGCCTCCTCGTCCGCCGCCGGCCCGGCGACAGCGCGAAAGCGACTGCGTTTTATGTCCTGCGCGAATGTTTCCGGTTCAAGCAGGGTTTCTGTCACGATGGCGATCCGTCGCTTTGGATGCGGGCCGGGCGACCATAGCCGGCGCACCGCACAGGGAGCAACGCATCCCCCCTTCCGCCGGCGGTTTCCCGCCGGCGGAAGAAGGCCGGCCTCAGACGAGGCCGTCGTTGGCGTGCAGCGGATCGGTCACGGACGAAGCCGTGGCCGCAGCCTCGGCGTCGGCCGCGTCGATCAGCGCCTGCCATTCGGCAACCGCCGACGTATCCTTGGCCGAGATGTCGTCCATCGACAGGTCGGCAAGGCTGACGCCGTCCAGCGTATAGGTCTGCTCGTTGCCGGTGATGGCGATCACGACCGAACCGTTCTGCTCGCTGACGGAGAACGAGTCGGCCGAGAGCCAGCCGAAATCGAGGGTATCCTTGGCCGGATCGAACTCGACGACGGCATGGGTGCCCCAGGCCCACGTGATGGACGTGGTGGTGCCCGTGGTCTCTGCGGTGTCGGTCCCGGTTGTTCCGGTCTCGGTTGTTCCGGTTCCCGTCGTGTCGCTTCCGGACGAACCGGTCGTGGTGGTGGAGCCGGAGGTCGTGTCCGTCGCGGTCGTTTCGGTGGTGGACGACGACGTGCCCGACGAACTGCCCGAAGACGACGAAGCCGTTTCATCCGCCGCGTCGAGGGCATCCTGCCATTCCGCCACCGCGCTGGAGTCCTTCGCCGAGATATTGTCGATCGAAAGCTCCGCCAGCGTCACGCCCTGCAGCGTGTAGGTCTGGCTGTTCGACGGGATGGAGATGACGACGGACCCATTTTCTTCGGAGATGGTGAAATTGTCCGCCGAGAACCAGCCGAAATCCAGAACGTCGGTCGCCGGGTTGAAGTCCACCACCGTGTGGGTACCCCAGGCCCATGTAATGGACGTGGTGGTACCGGTGGCATCGTCACCCGTCGAACCGCTATCGCCGGTGGTCGAGCCGCTGTC
>DAIPYB010000019.1:11713-15531 GCA_036782955.1 Pseudoxanthobacter sp.
TACCGGTGGCATCGTCACCCGTCGAACCGCTATCGCCGGTGGTCGAGCCGCTGTCATCGCCCGTCGAACCGCTGTCGCCGGTGGTCGAGCCGCTGTCATCGCCCGTCGAACCGCTGTCGTCGGTGGTCGAGCCGCTGTCGTCGCCCGTCGAGCCGCTGTCCGAGGACGTGACGACGGTGTTGAAGATATCGCTGAAGTCGTAGGTATCCTGATCGAGCCCGCTGCCGGTCGGCGAAACGTAACCCTCGGTCGAGCCGTTATCGCGGCTGAGGGACCACATCGAGATACCCGCCACGGAATCGTTCGATTCCACGAAATCGACGAGCTGCTGCGCGTCCTCCAGCGTGAACACCTCCGTGGTCACGTCGTTGATGCCGATCATCACCGTAATGACGATCTGGCAATCGAGGCCGATGTCCTGAAGCTGGGCAATGGTGGCAAGCGCCGCCGAAATGGCATCAGCGCCCATGTCGCCGGTGTCGTAGTAATCGCCGTAGTCCATGGCCATGATGTTGACGGTGGAGATCTCCACCCCCGCCTCCATGGCCGAGGTCAGCAGGTCGATGCCGTCCTGCGTCAGTCCGGTGGTCAGCACCGGCAGGGTGAACGACACCTCCAGATCGGGGTTCGCTTCCTGCAGCGCCACCAGCGCCTCGTTGCGCAGCGCGTTGGCGCTGTCATTGGCGATGGCCGAGCCCTCGATATCGAAATCGAGCTTGGTGACGTGATAGCGGTCGATAAGCTCCTGATAGGCTGCCGTCAGGGCCTCGGCACTGGAGAAGGTGAGCGCGCCCTCCTGCCCGTTGGCACCGCCCAGCGAGATCGTCACATCGACGCCCATCGCCTGCAGCTGCTCGATCTGCGACAGGATCGAGGTGCCGTTGGAAAGGGTGTCGCTGGAAATGGAGCCCGAGCCGCCCCAGCCCAGCGTATCGGTGCCGGACGACAGCACGAACGCCAGCGTGACGGCGCTGAGCCCGGCCGCCGTTACGATCCCGACCAGATCCTGACTGGAGGTCAGCGACATGTCGATATAGGGCGAGAAGGTCTTCGACGAAGAGGAGGAATCCTCATCCTTCGTCGTCACCGACACGGCCTCGGAAACCGCCGAGCTGCCGGCCTCGTCAACGGCGCTCACCGTGAACGAGTAGGTGGTGGAGGCGTCCAGACCCGTTACTTTGTAATAGGTGCTGGTGGTCGTCGCGATCAGTTCGCCGTCCTGATAGATATTATAGGCGGAAACCGTGCCGACGCCGTTCACCTCGGCCGCGTCCCACACCAGAACGGTGGTGGAGGCCGACGTGGAGGCCGCGTAGAGGTCATCCGGCGCATCGGGCACCACCGGCGTATCGTCCATGTAGCCGACGAAGGTCCACACCGAACCGCCGTCGGAGGGATCCTCACCCTGCGTCCACCACTGGGCCTCGTAGACGGAATTGCCGACGCTCACACGGTCGCCGGCAGTGTAGACGCTGGTGGAAATCCACGCGGCGGCATAGTCGGAGGTGACATCGCTGTCGTCCGTGGTGTCGCCCGAACTGCTGTCGCTGTCATCGGTGCCGCCACTGCTCCCGGTATCATCGTCCGTCGTATCGCCGGAGGTGTCACCCGAATTGTCGTCACTACCGGAATCGCTTCCGGCGGCAGCGGAATCCAGCGCCGTCTGCCACGCGGTCAGCGCACTGGCATCGCGCGCCGTAATGTTATCCATCGACAGCGCAGCCAGCGTCACGCCCTTCAGCGTGTAGGTCTGGTTGTTCGACGGGATCGAAATAACCACCGAGCCGTCGACTTCGGTGATGGTGAAGTTGGTGGATGAAAACCAGCCAAAATCCAGCACGTCGGTCGTCGGGTCGAATTCGAGAACCGTATTGGCTCCCCAAGACCACGTTATGGTTGTCGTCGTACCAGCCATGATTGATACGCCTTTCTCTTTTCAGATGCGCAAACACAGGCCGCACGATCCGGTTGCACCGCAAGCAACCAGAATCCGGCCGAGTCCGCATTGTTTTCCCTGACAACCCCTCTCACACGTTTCTGCCATCTTTTGCAGGTTCGCACCAGACCAAGGCGCAACTTGTTCTCATAAATGGCAATTAAATATTATTCACGTCCAGGAAATACCAAAGGATGCATTGTGACAACTTCGTCATGATTGACGATTGGCTCGCCGCAGGTACGGGAAAGAGCCTTCCGCCCGGCCATGGCTGGCGTTTTGTCCGATGGAAACTCTCACATCGTCAACGGCACGGCATTCCGCCGGCACCGGCCGCGATGCTCGCCTGCCGCGGCGGTCCGCCCCGTCACCGTCGTCACGGGCGCTGAACTGCCAAAAAAACGCCCGCGGATTACCTTTTGTCGCATTTTCTTAATGTTCCGCACGCTCCACTGCCATGCAAGGAATAGGAAATACTCGCGACAACAGGCATCACCGGGTCATGAAGAGCAGGCGCATCCGGATCATCGCCACCGCCATCGTTCTGGCTCTTGCCGGTTCCGTGTCGTCGATGACGGCCATGGTCTGGGTCTCCTGGTATGTTGCCGTCCGCGACGAACTGAACAATCTCGACCGTCTGGCCCGGCAGGGCCTGCACCGCGCCACAGTGGAACTGGCCGATGTGCGCACGACGCTGAGTGCCATGGGCGCGGTCACCACGGAGGCACCGTGTTCGCCGCCGCACATTGCGCGCATGCAGGCGCTGACCGTCGCGACCCCCACGATCGCGCAGATCGATTATTTCGAGAACGGTCACCTGCTGTGCAATTCATGGGGCGCAGCACCGGAAAAACTGCCGCGCAGCGCGATCTCCGCCACCGAAGGTGGAATGGACCTGACCTTCGATGTGCATCCCGATGCCAATCCGTCGGAGACGATGCTGGCCCTGCGGCTGGGCAACTACGATGTTCTGGTCAAGCCGGCGCGCCTGATCGATACCATCGTCGAAAATGACGTATCCCTGGCCCTGCTGACCGAGAGCGGGCAGATGGTCGGATCGGACAACAATCCCGATTACCGGTTTGCCGCTTCGGTGCTGCACGGGCGGGCACAGGGGCGCAAGGACGGACAACTCTTCGCCATCGCCCGCGCCGGCGGCCTCGCCTCCGTCGCAATGGAGCCGGAAGAGGACATGCGGACGCAACTGCGCCGCGAGCAGATGCTCTATCTGCCCATCGGCGTGTTCATCGCCGGCTTCATCGTGGCGGTTGTCGTGTGGCTGTCGCGGCGGCGCCTCTCGCCGGCATCGGAACTTGAAATCGGCGTGCAGCAGCGCGAGTTCGTCGTCCACTACCAGCCGATCGTGCGGCTGAAGGACGGTTCCTGCATCGGCGCAGAAGCGCTGGTGCGCTGGCAGCGCCCGGACGGCACGCTGGTTCGCCCGGATCTCTTCATCCCGCTGGCGGAGGAAACCGGCCTGATCCTGCCGATCACCGATCAGGTCATCGGCGGCGTGCTGCGCGATCTGGGGGCCGCGCTGCGGGCCGATCCGTCGCTGCACATCTCCATTAACCTCAGTGCCGCCGATATTGCCAGCGGCCGGGTGCTGGGCGTGCTCGGCAACGGGCTTGCGGAGAACGGCGTCGCGCCGTCCCAGATATGGCTCGAGGCAACCGAACGCGGCTTCGTCAGGGTCGAAGAGGCCCGCGCAACGCTGCAGCGGGCGCGCGACGCCGGCCATCACGTGGCGATGGACGATTTCGGCACCGGTTATTCCAGCCTGCAATATCTGCACAGCCTGCCGCTGGATGTGCTGAAGATCGACAAGTCCTTCGTCGACACCATCGGGCTCGAAAGCGCCACCAGTTCCGTGACCGACCAC
>DAIPYB010000020.1:0-15032 GCA_036782955.1 Pseudoxanthobacter sp.
AAAACCGTTGAGCGTGCAAGCGTTCCGAGGGTTCGAATCCCTCCCTCTCCGCCATGCCCATTTATTTCCCCTTTTCCTTCAACGGTTTAACGGGAAAATTGTCTAACCTCTCAGATCGGTTAGACGTTTTTTGTTCCTCTTCCATTCCGTAGGCAGCCGCCATTGCCTGTTCCGCGAGCCGCACTTGATCGGCGGCGGCGGTGTAGCGGGCCACCTCCTTGTCGGTCTTGTGGCCGGTGATGGCCTTGATTTGCTGGTTGCTGCATCCGGCCTCTGCCAGGCGGCGCGCAGCGGCCTTGCGAAGCCCATGGGCCGAACACTGCGGCAGGCCGGCTTCGTCACAGCGCTTCCGGAACCAGTTGCCGAAGCCATTCCCCGTGAACGGTTTACGGAATGATGTCATGAGAAAAGTCAGGTTCTCGCGAGGCGTGCCCGCCATGACGTTTTGCAGGACCGGGTGCATCGGGATTTCAAGGCATGCGTCTGTCTTCTCCTGACGCACCTTGATCTTGCTGCCAGAGACGTGTTGCCAGCCCATGCCAACGGCATCGGAACGCCGCTGCCCGGTGTAGAGCATCAGGGCCAGCGCCAGATGGGCCTTGGTGCCAATGGGGTGCCGCGCTTCAAAGGCAGCGATCTCGTCTTCGGTCCATGTGTGGACGCCTTCGCCCTTGCGGCTGTAGCCGCGCATCCGCATGGTCGGATCGTCCCGGCGCATACCGATATCCATGGCCAGCGCCATCAGCGCCTTGAGGCGGTCCAGCAGGTTGTTCGCGGCCGCCGGCGTCTCGTGCATCGCGCCGAGGATGGCTTTGACGTGCTTGCGTTCCAGCGCAGCAACGCACTTGTCGCCGTGCTTTTCCCGGAACCGTTCGAGAATGCCTCTGTAAGTCGTCTGCGTGCTGCGCTTGAGGCCACGAAACTCCGGTGTGCCGTAGTAAGTGACGATCAGGGCGTTGATGGTGCCCGGCGTTGTCCGGTTCTTGCCGGGTTCGATAGCGGGCGAGGCCGTGCCGTCGAGGCATGCCTGATACTCGGTATTGAATTCCGGGGTCCACGGCACCGATTTGAAGTAGTGGTCCGCCTGCCCCTTGCGGCGAAAGCGAACGCGCACCTTCCCGTGCCGGTCCCTGAATTCGCTCACATACTTGGGCAGGCGCCGGCTCATTTCCGGGTCACCTCATGAGCCGGAAGCACCTCGTCCCAATCATTTTCAGGGCCAGCCAGCATCGCTACCGGCTCGCCAAAAAACAGTTCCGCTCCCTCGCGGGTCAGCTTCATGCCCGCCAGCTTGACGCCAGCATCCTGAGCCGCCTTGATGAGGCGGGTCATATCGGCCTGTGTGCAGGGTGCAGTGCGGCGGGCCATCTTCCCTCACTCCTTATTGGCGGCCGCCGTGGTGCCCAGCGGCACCCAGTTGGCGGGCATGTGGTAATCGTCGCCGCCGGGCACAGGGGTCTCGTTCTCGCGGCGGCGGCAGTCGTTGGCGGAAAAAATCCCGGCCTCGCGGGCGAGGCGATAAGCCTCAAAGCGGCTTTTCACGTCGCCGCGCAGCAAGGCGCCAAGGTCGAATTCGACATAGAGGGTGGAGCGCTGGTCCGGCGGGATCAGGCACCGCGACAGGGCCTGTTCGATGCGGGCGCACAGCGGGCCGATGGCATTGCGCACGAGCGCGGCCGATTCCTCGGCAACGTTCGAATAGGTGCCATGGTCGAGAATGCCCACGGCGGTGGGCGGCAGGCCGAAGGCGCGGGCCACGTCCTCATTCGACAGCTTCCGGCTTTCCAGAAACTGGGCATCCTCAGGGGTCCATGAGGCGGCCGAATAGCTTGCGGCATTGTCGAGAATCATCACCTTGCCCGCGTTCTTCGAGCCGGCGAAGAAAGAGGCGATGTAGGTGCGAAAGTTCTCGCGTTGCTCGGTGCTCAGCTTCTGTTCGAACGAGATGATGCCGCTCGGCTGCAAGCCGTTCTCCGTCATCCCGGCGGCAGATTCGTTTTGCGCCAGCGCCAGCCCGAGCGAACCGCGCGAGATTTGCAGCGGCGACAGGCCAATGATGCCGTCGCGCGAGGGGCCGCGCACATGCAGCACCTCTTCCTGCAACAGCACCTTCATGCCGCCCCGGCGGTTGGCGATGCGATAGCGCAGGCGGCGGCTGTCCAGTTCCTCCACCGTCACATCGGCCCACGGCACCGGCCACAGGGCTTCAATCTCGCCGGCCCGGCCGCGTTCGATCTCGCAGACGAAATTGCCGAAAAGGTCGAGGGAACGAACCATCGCTTCGAAGAATTCAAACCCGCTGGTGCGCGGGTTCGGCTGTTCGTGCAGCAGCCGGTAAAGGGGGGTGTCGGTGGCGCGCTCGCGGCCGCCATCCGCCTTGCGACGGAACACATGCACGGGCAGCGATGCCATCAGCTCGGCGCGCAGCCCCACGCACCGGGCGGCCACGGAAAGGTTGGAAAGCACAGCCTCCGGGTTCGCCGCGCCCGCCCCGCGGCCGTGCAGGCCGAACCAGCCGGCAAGGAACGGATCGTCGCTGCGGATGGAGCCGGAGCGGGTCTCGCGGCGGCGGAAGCGGTCCATGATGCCCATCACAGCCCCCCGGCCACGAGGGCGCGATAGCGGCGGCCAAGGTCGGTGGCCGGGGCGTCGGCGCTGCGGCGGTCACGCGCGGTCACGGTGGTGCCGTCATAGGCCGGCCATGCCTGCACTACGGAAATCTCGTGCAGGTCCACGGCGCGCAGCTCGCGCCGGTCGCCATCCCAGCGGGCGCCGCCCTGCGGAACGGTGAAGCCGAACGACATGCCGCCAAGGTCGCCGCGCTCGGCCAGCGCCAGCACGTCGCGGCCGGCGGTGGTGTCGGGAAGGTCGAGGTCGAAGGCCAGCCCCCGGCTGTCCTCGGCAAGGCGCAGGGTGCCGCTGGCGGTGCGGGCCAGCAGGCGGGAAGGGTCATGGTCGGCCAGCGCCAGAATGTCCCTGCCAGCCCTCAGGGACCGGGCAAAGGCACCGGGCGCGATGGTCTCGCGGAAATCGTTGATGCGGGCTTCGGTGCCGTAGAGGGCGGCATAGCCTTCCAGCCGGCGGCCCTTGGTGCGGATTTCGAGCGGGGCGGAACGGGTTTCGCGGGCCATCAGCACTGCACCTCCCGAACAGAGGCAATCAGGGCGTCGAAGCCGGCGGGAACCTTGCGGCCTCCTGCCAGATCGGGGTTGCCGTCATACCATGCTGCAATCAGCATGATGGCCGCGATCCTCAGAACCGGCGGCACCGGATCGGCTGCCACGGGGCAGCCGATCCGGGCCATATAGTCTTCGGCCGCCGCGAGGCAGCCATTAAGAACGGCGTCGTCGTCATCGTGCTCGATGCGCAGATGCGCCTTCACCTCGGCAAGCGTCGCAACGGCCATGGGTCAGATCTCGGCAATGTTGAAGGCTTCGGCGTGGCGAACGGCAATGTCCACATCGAGGAAGGCGTGCAGCAGAACGCCGCCGGAAGACGCCACGTCCGGGTGATACGGGTTCAGCACGATATCGATGCCCGACCAGTAGCCGATCATCAGTTCCGACCAGACGCCATAGATAAGCGCCGTCTTGTCCGCGCCCGCGCCCAGATTGGCCGGAACCTGCGTGCTCACTTCCACGCGCTCGCCGTGGAACAGTTCGGCCAGCGGGATCACATGGCCGTCGCCGTCCTTCATCTTGCGGGCGGCGGTCAGCAGCTTCGGGCTGGTCAGAAAGCCCCGGCTGCCGGTCACGTCCGCCACGTCGAGGGCGCCGGCCATGTCGGCCACCGTGTCGCCCAGATAGGCGGCCGGGGTGGTGCGGGCGATGCCGGGCACGTTGAGGATGCCCAGCGGCTGGTTGGCCGCGCCGGTGCCTGCCAGCGCGGCCTTGTCCATGGTGGCGGCCAGCGTGAAGCCCAGATCGTTGCGCATCAGGGCTTCAATCGCGGTGGCACTCTGCAACAGCAGGCGGCGGGAAATCCTGCTTTCCGCCGCCGCCGTCTTCGGCCCCATGCCGATCTTGTCGAAGGTCATGGCGGAGCGGTCCGGCGCCCCGTCCTCGGCCACCCAGTGGGCAGAGGTGGAGGTGAGCGAACGCGGGATTTCAAGATTGCCGGAAAGCCCGCTCAGAACGGTGGCGCCCATGGCTTCCGTCATCAGGCGGGGCCGGTAGTGGTCCACGAGGCCCGCGAGGGTGGTGGCCACCAGATTGCCGCCGGCCGCCGGGGTGCCCACGGTCTGGTTGCGGGTCTCGTGGTGCAGAAGAACCTCGGTGGGCACCATCACGCCCCGGCACTCGCGGCCGCGCGACAGTTCGGCGTGCATCTCGCCTTCCACGCCGTCCAGCCGGCCGGCAAGCTGCCCCTGAATGGCGCGGGCGACGGAATAGCGGTCCATAGCGCGGCGCATTTCCGGGGCGCCATGCACCGGCTGGGCGGCGGCGTGCCGCTCGAAATCGTCCAGCTTCTCGCGGCGGGCGATATCGCCGTTCAGCGTTTCCACCTCGGCCGCAAGGGCATCGAAGCGGGCGCGCTCCTCGTCGCTGAGGGCATCCTTGGCCTGAAGGCCCTTCAGTTCGTTCAGCTTGCCCGCGCGGGCAGAGCGCAGTTCATGGATGGTCGGCATCGTAGAAGCCTCCTGCCGGATCAGCGCACGCCGGCGCGGGTGAGGATGGCGGCCAGTTCGCAGATGAACATGCCGCTCAGGGTGATGGCGCTGGACATGCGCGCGTGCGAAGCTCTGGCCTCGTCCTCGCCGAAGCGGGAGACCCTGCCGTCATCGAAGGTGATAACGGCCCACTTGCCGGTGCTGAACCGAACCTCCTTCACGCTGCGGGCGAGGTCTTCGTTGGTCAGGATCGCTTCAAGGGCCGGTCCGAACAGCGGCGATCCGGTGACCGGGCAGTTTTCCGGCAGCATCTGAGGTGCGCCGGGAAACGGCGCCCAACCACCGGTGCAGCCTTCGGCGGCACCGTAGTTCAGCAACCACGTGTCATAGGTGTGCTGCACGATCTCGCGGCGCGGGAAGGTGGCCGCGAAATCGCAGGCGACGGCCAGCACGAAGAACGCCGCCCGGAAGGGCGTCAGGTCCAGCCCGCCGCCGCGTCCGGTACCGCCACGGAAGGAATCTTTCAGTTCGTCAAAATGGGTCGAACCGGTGTTGAGGAAGCGGGTGATTTCAAGGAAGGTCGAGGGCGGCCTGTCCGTGAGGGTTGCGAGATGGGCACTGAACATTGAGAGTTTCATGTGAATTGCACCAGTGTGATTATTGGTTATTACACATGTGAACCCAACGGCCATGCGCTGGCAAGCCTTTTTTGATTTCCGGCCCCTTTTTGTTCCCGCCCGCCTCAAAGGCCCTTCAGGGCCGCCCGCCTCGCCACCGTTTCCTGCCTCACGGCAACAATCTCGGCGCGTGCGCCTTCCGCTGCCTTTGCGGCCACGGCGGCAAGCTCGTCGAGGCAGTCGGCCTCGAAGCCCACGATGGTCCACGCCCGATACCGGGCATCGTCGGATGATTTCGCGGGTCTGTCCTTTGCGACATTGACCGCCGCCTGCTCGTAGCTCAGAAGAAAATTACTGATGCCAACCAGAACATGGCCGGCTGTGTTGTAGTTCTCGCCATCCTCCGACGCAAAAATAGACCGCTCTCGAAGCGCCACAAGAATTTCGTTTATGCTGTTGAACGTCTTGCGCAGGTCACACAGTGACTTCATGTCCATTTCGCGCAATGCGAGCATATCGATTTCGCAGGAAATGGGACCATACGGCAGGGCGGGATCGGGGTTCATCGTTCGTTTCTCCGGGTGTCGGTGGCAGGGCGGCGGGCGGGCTGGTCGCCTCCAAGGGCTTCCAGCGCGGCCGCCAGCGACAAGGCGGCATCCTCAAGCGTCCGCCGCAGGCGGGTGGTTTCCACCATCTCGAAATGTCGGGCAAAGTTCGCCCCTTCGCGGACATGGCTGCCCATGCGCGTGCTCCTGTGGTATAGGGTGCTCAATGCACTTTCATGATGACAAAAGCACTATACGACAGGACGAGCCATGGTGACAAGTGCCCAAATCCGTGCGGCACGCGGCCTTCTCAACTGGACTGTTCGGGACTTGGCAGCCGCGTCAGGCGTGCATCGCAACACGGTCACGCGCATTGAAACCGAAGCCACTGGCATAGGGCACGCTGTTGCCGCCATTCGGCGGGCGCTCGAAACGGCCGGGGTTGAGTTCATCCCCGAGAACGGCGGCGGGGCGGGCGTCCGGCTGAAAAAGGCCGGCGCTGAATAGCCCCTCAATCGCGCTCAGAAGGCCGCTGGCGGCCGTTTCTGGTTTTTGGTAGGTCGGGTCGGAAAAATCATTCCCGGCCGCTGGCGGGCCTCTCAGGCGTCAGTAAACCGCAACGAACGGCTCCCACGGCTCTTCCTTGCCGTGCTTCTCGGCGGTCGCCAGCGCCATGGCGAGGGCAACCGCGCCGTCGATCCGGTCCCGCGAGCGCATCTTGTCCAGCTTGCGGTTGCCTGCCGGATCGGCCGTCGCCACCGCGTTGGCGATGCACCACGTCAGCACCGGGTGGCTGCCGTGCTTCAGGCGCCGCTCCACCACGCACCGTTCCAGCAGGTCCACCGCCGGCGCCATGTCCTTGAAGCCCTGTCCGCGCGGCTCCAACGCCACCTCGCAGCCGATCTCGGCAAGGGCACGCTGGAATTCGTCGATCCGCCAGCGGTCATAGCCGATCATCCGCAGGTCGTAGAGGCCCGCCAGTTCCTTCACCGTCGCCGCCACGAAGGCCGGATCGATGGTGGCGCCGGGCGTCGTCAGCAGGTGCCCGGCCTTGTGCCACGACCAGTAGGGCACCCGGTCCTGTTCGCTGCGCTCCACCAGCCCGGCCCCCGGCAACCAGAAGAACGGCAGCACGTCGAAATCGCCGCTGTCGTCGGGAAACACCAGCACAAGGGCCGTCAGGTCGCGCACCGCGCTCAGGTCGAGCCCGGCATAGCAGGCCCGCCCGCGCAGCGCTTCCGCCTTCACCGCCGCGCCGTTCGCCAGCCACTCGCCAACCGTCAGGAAATGCTTCTCGGCCGAAACACGCTGGTTCAGGATCAGGTTGCGGAAGGCCGGCTCCTTGGCCGGCACGCGCTGGGCCTGCGTGGCCTGCCGGCGCACCTCGTCGAGGCTCAGGAAGTCGCCCAGCGCCGGGTTGGCGAGGCGCCATGTGTCCTCGTCCCACGGGTCGGCATCAAGCGGCGCGGAATATTCGAACAGCCGGAAGGCGGGATCGTCCACGAGGCCGTCGCGCACCTGCCGGCCGTAGTCGATCAGCTGCGACAGCGGCGCCACGTCCGTGGCGGCCTGCGTTGAAATCACCATCAGCAGCGGGTTGGCGCGGGCGCCCATGGCGGTATCGAGGGCGTCGAACAGGTCGCGCGAGGTCGCCTGCCCGAGTTCGTCGTAAATCACGCATGAGGGCGACAGGCCGTGCTTGCCGGCCACGTCCGCCGACAGGGCGCGGAAGATCGAACCGGTCTCGCTGTCCTCCATCTCCTTGCCGAAGCGCTTGATGTTGATGCGGTCCGCGAGGGCGGGAAGGCGCAGGATCATGGCCTCCATCTCGGCAAAAATCTTGCCGGCCTGCATCTTGTCGTTGGCGGCCGAATAAATCTCGCCGCGCGCCTCGGCCTCCGGCCCCACGAGGTGGCAGAGGGCCAGAGCGGCGGCCAGCGCGGTCTTGCCGTTCTTGCGGCCGAAGGTGATGACGGCGGTGCGCACCGGGCGCTCGCCGGCCGCGTCCTCGCGGTAGATTTCATCGATGATCTCCACCTGCCACGGCCGCAGGCGGAAGGGCTGGCCGGCCAGCTTGCCGGCGGTGACTTCCAACGATTCCACGAAGGCCACGACACGGCCGGCGCGGGTCAGGCCCTCGGCCTCCCACGGGCGGACAGGGGGCGGCGGCGCCAGCGCGGCGGGGTGAAAAAACAGGTTCGGCTGCCCGCCATCGGCCACCGGCTTCTTCACCGGCTTCGCGCCCGGTCCTCTCATGCCCATGATTTTGCTCGTTTTTTTCGATGAACTAACTCAACGCCAACCTGCCCCGCCGGTCCGAGGTCAGCCGCTCCCCGTCCTTGCACCCCCTATCCCCCCGAAGAAGGGATGCGACGGATCAACCGGCAGGCCATCGGTGCCGCAGCCGGGGAAGGCGATGCCGCCGCCTCCGCCGAAGGCGTGCGGGTTGTCCTTCGCGTTGGTCTTGAGGCTATGGCAGGACGGGCACATGGCCATGAGGCCATCGAGGGGCGGGAACGGATCGCCGCCGGCGGCCACGGCGGTGATGTGATCCACCACGGTGGCAGAGCGCAACACGCCGCGCTTCTGGCACGGCTCGCACAGCGGTGAGGCGTTCAGCTTGAGCCGGCGCAGGCGCTGCCACCGGGCCGTCGAATAGGGCCATGCCGCCATGGTCAGGCCCTCCCTTCTCGGATGTGGGGGGCGCCATACGGCCCCCCATATACGTAGTATATGGGACCGCGTAGGTGTTTCTGAAAGCGCAATGATATCAAAGCGTTACAGAGCCGCGTAGGTGTTGCTTTGGACCGCGTAGGTGTCAATGATTTCAATGGGTTACAGGGAACCTCGGAGGTGTGAACCGGCATCATTTCTTGCCCCATTTCGACAGATCGTAGTCCTTCGGAGTGAGCGGCTTGGAGCCCTTCCAATGATGCTGAACAATGATCTCACCCCGGGCAAAGAGGCGTTGCATAGCTCCTTCAAGGCGCTTCACGGTCACGGACTGCCCATCCTTGCCCAGCGACCGAAGCACAAATCGCGGTGCATAGCCTTCGGCGGACTTGGAAGCGCTGGGGCACTGGCCGGTGGCCAGAGCCTTCTCTAGGCCCCGAAGGAACAGCATTTCGTCCGTCAAGGCGTCCATCATGGTCGGCTGCTCGACAGGGGAATGCTCAGCCACGAAGGCGCCGCCCAGATACCGAACGGGCAACGTGGTGCCGGCCTTGGCATAGTTGGCCTTCCGCCGGGTCAGGATGCGGCGATCCGGGTCCGCGTCTTCGCCGTCCTCGGTCTCAAAGGTCAGCAGGGAGCGCACAGAGCCGCGCCATGCGGTGGAGCCGGAATAGCCGTGGCCGTCTTTCATGCCGGCCACGGAAGGGTGCGCCAGCAGCACCACGGCGCCATCGATATCCAGCGCCAGCCGTCGCAGAATGGCGAGGAAGCCGCGCACCTCGGCGCGGATGATCTCGTTGCCGCCGAAGGTGTCCGCCACGGTGTCGATGATGAGCAACCGCACGCCCTCCGCCTTGCAGTGAGCGAAAAGCTCTTTGGCAAACGCGGTCTGGCGAATTCTGCCATCCCTGCCGAAGGTCACCAGTGCGCTATCCTCGCCGGGGCGAACATACCAGTCCAGATTATCGGACAGGTCGCCATAATCCACGCCCATCACATCGTTGATGTGAGCCTGCCGGCGGTGCATCTCGGCTTCGTCATCCTCACACGACAGGTAGAGCGTCTTGCGGGGCGCGAGCGGAATGTTCAGGAAGTCCCTGCCCGTCGCCATGGCAGTGGCAAGCTGCATCGCCAGCAGGCTCTTGCCGGTGCCGCCATCGCCGTAGAGCGAAGTCACGTTCAGGTCGGGAATCCAGTCGGGCACGGCCCAGCGGCGTTCGGGCACCGGCTTGCCGGCAAGGTCCGAAACCCGGATACGGCCGGGGAGCCTCTCGGCTTTGGGCTTGGTGTTCGAGGTGATGGTATAATCAGGCGGCATGGGCGGCCTCCTGCGCAACATCGTTCAGGTCGGCGCGCTCGCGGGCCGGGCACACACGGAACACCTCGCCATCGTCCCAGCGGGCGGCCAGAGCGCCGGCCGCCGAAATCCCGGTCGGGTCGTTGTCAACGGCAATCCAGAGGCTTTCGACGCCGCCAAGGCGCGGGAAGGCGGCAAGCTGGTTGGCCGCCAGCAAGGCCCACACCGGGCTCAGGCCGAATTCCGGCAGGCAGCGCAGCGACAGAGTGCTTTCAATGCCTTCACCCACGCCAAGGCAGGCGGTCACGTCTTCGTCGGCCGTCAGCTTCACCGCCCCGCCGCCGATCGGCCCCAAGGTCATGCGGCCGTTCGCCCCGATATCGGCGCGCTTGTTGCCCGCTGCATCGAGGGCGGTGCGGTGAATGGCTTTCGGGGCATCGGTGGCGATATCGCGCACAAGCGCCACCATGGCGCCGGAGCGGTCTCGGCCGAACGGGCATTCGGGGTGCCAGCGCAGGGCGGTGGTGAAGCCGGGCGGGTCCATGAGGCCGCGACGGGCCAGATAGCGGGCCACCGGCGTGCCGTGCGCCGGCCGGGCTTCATGCCAGATCGCAAGGGCGCGTGCCGTGCGGCCGGCATCGTCAGTCGGAGCGATATGCACCGGCGCGGGCCGGTCTGCCCGCTGGCGCGGATCGAAGCGCAGGCCCAGCCGCTCGCGCACATGGTCACGGCATTCGCGCCAGTCGTCGCCGGCGAAGGACGTGACAAGGAAGCCATCAGGGGCGCCGTCTTCCAGCACGACCGACAGGGAGCGATCATGGCCGCTGTGGCCGGGGCCGGGCGCCAGCACGCGGTTGCGGCCGGCCACCTCGCCGGCCAGCGCCTTGGCAACGGAATGGAGGTCGAGCGCCATCACGCCACCTCCAGCCGGCGGGCCAGAGCCGCGAGGCGGTCGGCCGCGTCTTCCTTGTCGCTCAGCAGGTCGAACGGTGTGGCGCTCCGGCGCGTGCCGATGCGGCGCACAGAGCCGGCAATGGCGCGCAGTTCCGCCGCCAGATCGGCCCGAACCGGGTTAGACAGTCCGCCAAATTTGCCTTTTTCTTCAGTGTCGCCATTACGGCGGGTGAGACGGCTTAATTGATTGAAATGGAAGGACTTATGCGGTCCCTCCCTCTCCGCCACTTGGCCTCGCGAAAGCGTTCTCCCGATCCGGCTGCTGCCGGATTTTTCCGTTGTTTTCGAGGGTTATGCGGGTGGGGCTCAGCACTGCCCCTGCTGCCATGTGGCCCGGAGGTGGTCTCTCCGGGCCGATACTCTCCGGACCTCATGACTGCGCGGGTTTGGTGAATTTCTCATAAGTCGTTGTAGAAAATCAGGAAATTCAAGCCTCCGAAATTGCTTGGATTGGTGTCGCGTTTGCGTCTGCCGCGACCGGGTTCGGAAGTTCTCAGGCCATTGCCCGTTCCAGTCTTTGCTTCCGACGCTCCCAATCGGGCATCACCTTGTCGAGAAGCTCGAAGAAGGCGGCACCGTGATGAGGCTCTGCCACATGGCAGAGCTCGTGGGTGATCACATAGTCGATGGCGTCGACCGGCGCATGCACGAGGCGGCGGTTCAGCAGCAGGCGCCCCGCCGGCGACATGGATCCCCATCGCTGCCTGGTCTGGCGCACGATGAGACCTTTTGGCCGGAATGCCTCGGGATCCGGGAAGAGACCGAGACAGAGTTCGATCCGCTCCGGAAACTTGATTTGGGCCCGGTCGCGGTACCATGCCTCGACCAGGTCGCGTGTCACCTCCGGCCTGGTCGGCCGGTGAGTCTGCACGACGATGAAGCCGCGGATCAGCTTCACGCTTTCCTGGACATGCGGGACGACCTTCAGCCGGTACTGGCGCCCGAGGTAAAGATGCGTTTCCCCTGCGACGAACCTGCGCTCCGGCGTCCGCGGCAGGAATTGCGCGAAATACCGCTGCTGCCTTGTTACCCATGCCGCGCGCTTCCGCAGCCTGGCTTCGATGGCGTCTAGTGTCGCGTCCTCCGGGGCCGCGATCACCACCGACGCATCCGGCTCGACGGCGATCTCCAGTGTCTTCCTTGGGCGGCGGACGATTTCGTATTGGATCTCCTGCTCACCGTACTGCAGGCAATGCAATTCCCGCGTCATGCTGCGAACCGGGCCCGGGCAAGGTCCATGATCTTCAGTTCGAGATCGTCGAGCACCTCCACGGGGAGGTCGATGCCTTGCTCGTCGCGCAGAACGTCGAAGAAGTAGTCGTCTATGGCGTTGCGCAGATTGTTCTGGGCCACTTCGTTCGACCAAATGTCGACGATCAGGTGCAATTTGATGATGTCTATGATCTGTTGTGCGATCGCTGCGGCATCGTCGCCTTCAACCAGCGAGTCTCCCTTGGTCCTGAGCTGACCGTCCAGGATCCCGAAGAACGCCTGTGCATCCTCGTCGCCCCGAATGCTTTCCGGAACATCCCGGCCCCGATCCTTGCGCGCTACCTTGCTCGCAAGATCCATGACGCTGTTCAGGTACTCGCGCTCGGACAGCCGCTTCTCACGGTAGGCGCGGATGGTCTCTTCGAGCAGCTCTGAGAACTGTTTGTAGAACGTCGGATCCTCATCCATCTTCTCGGTGATTGCCCGGCGTGTCGCGCTGGCGATGCGGTCTGCCCTCGAGGCCTCGGAGACCCCCGTCTCCTCGACGACAGCCTTCAGCGCGTCGGGATCGTTGATGTTGACCACCTCGATGATGGTCTCCGCCGGCATCGCCACGACTTGGTCATCGAGCAATTTCTGGATCTTCGGCTCGAACTCGCGGACATCGACCGTCTCCTGGTAGCGAAGCTGGACCGAGCGCTTGAGTTCGGAGAACTGTTTCCAGTCCCGCTTCAGGGCATCAACCTTGGCCTCGTCGAACACATCGAACAGCTTGTCGGACGATAGCGAGATGTGAAGGCAGCGGCTGAATGCCTTTAGGCGCGCGTAGAACTCGTGGCGTAGCGCCTCGTCGGCGAGGTGCTGCTCGAACTGCTCCATGTCCTTCTTGTTCCGGACCGGCTTGAAAAGGTCCCAGAGCTGATCATGCAGCTGGGGCAGCTTGCGGATCTCCTCGCGAACGTCATGCACCGTTCCGGCCAGGTCGGCCGCCTCGTAACCCTCGAAGGCGCTGTACGTGGTCAGGGCGCTGTCCAGCTCGCCCAGCAGCCCCTCGTAATCGACGATGAAGCCGAACTGCTTCTCCGTTCCGCCGTCCTCGTAGAGCCGGTTCACCCGCGCAATCGCCTGCAGGAGATTGTGTTCCTTCAGGGACTTGCAGACGTAGAGCACCGTGTTCCGGGGCGCGTCGAAGCCGGTGAGGAGCTTGGAGACGACGATCAGGATCTCTGGATCGCCGGAGCCTTTGAAGGCATCGATGATCTGGCGGTTGTACTCCTCCTCGGTCTTGTACCGCGCCATCATCTGCGACCAGAAGCGGCGCACCAGGTCCTTGGACTCCTGGTCGACCTCCTCGTTGCCCTCGTTCTCGTCCGGCGGGGAGATGACGATCGCGCTCGAGACGTGGCCGATCTCGTCGAGAACATCTTTGAAGCGGACGGCCGCCGCCTTCGACGGGGCGACGAGCTGCGCCTTGAAGCCGGTCCCCTGCCAGTGCTGGCGATAGTGCTCGGAGATGTCGAACGCCTTGGCTCGGATAGCCTGGTCGGTCTTGGCCAGCGCGTCCATCCGGGAGAACTTGCGCTTGAGGTCGGCCTTCTGGCTTTCAGTCAACCCCTCGCTGATCTTCTCGAACCAGCGGTCGATCACGGCGCCGGATACCTGCTGCTCGACAAGCCGTCCCTCATAGAGCAGCGGCACGACGGCACCGTCGGCGACCGCCTCGTCGATGGCGTAGCGGTGGATCAGCCGGCCGAAGGTCGAAAGCGTATTTTTTTCCTTCTTCAGCAGGGGCGTTCCGGTGAAGCCGAGGTAGCAGGCCTTGGGAAGTAGGCGTCGCATCTTGGCGGCGAATTGGCTGTGGCCGCCGTAGCGCCCCGTCTGCGTTCTGTGGCTCTCGTCGACCAGCACGAAGATGTTCGGATCGTCGTCCGCGAGCTTGCTATTCTTCAGCGCCGTGTCGAACTTGTTGATGATTGTAGTGACCAGCGGCGCCTTGTTGTGGACGAGCTCAAGAAGGTGAGACCCGCTCGTCGCGCGAACCGGCTCGAGGTCGCAGGACTTGAAGGTGTCCTTGATCTGCTTGTCGAGATCATCGCGGTCCGTGACGATGATGATCCTCGGGTTCTCGATACTCCGTTCTAAGGCGAGCGAGCGCCCCAGCATCACCATCGTAAGCGACTTGCCCGAGCCCTGCGTGTGCCAGATCACGCCGCCCTTGCGCGCGCCGCTCACGTCGTGCTGCTTGACCGTTTCGACCGCGCGCCGGATCCCAAAGAACTGCTGATGGCGCGCGACTTTGCGAATACCACCGTCGAACACGGTGAAGCGGCGGATGAGATCAAGCAGCCGCTCCGGGCGGCACAGCGCGTACACCGTCCGGTCCTGAACCGTGACCGCGCGGTCGCCCTCGGCGGCCATCGCCTCGAAATAGGCGCGTGCGTCCACGAAGTCGCCGGAGAAGACGGCGTCCTTTTCCGCCGCCGTGAGGACGCGGTTGGCGGAGGGCGCGATGGCCTCGTCGGTGTCTTCCTCGTCGCGCCACGTCTGCCAGAACTTCCGCGGCGTCCCGACCGTCGCATAGCGCGCCTCGTTCCGATTCATGCCGATAAGTAGCTGGGCGAAGTGGAAGAGCTGCGGGATATTGTCCTCGTTCTGGTAGCCGATCAGCTGGCTATCCGCCTTTTTGAGGCTCTCGGTCGGCCGCTTGTTCTCGATCACCAGGATCGGGATGCCGTTCACGAAGGCGACAATATCGCAACGCTTGGTCTGGCTCGATGCGGTCCTCTCGACCGAGAACTCGGCAGTGACGTGGAAGACGTTGTTCTGCGGCCGCTCCCAATCGATGTAGCGGAACGAGTAGCTCTTCGAGTCGCCGTCGATGGACTTCGTGATGGTCGTGCCGAGAACGAGCGTGTCGTAGATGTCCTGGTTCGTCCCACGAAGACCCTTCAGCCGATCTGGCGTGGGCTTTAGCCGTCGCATCGCCTCGTGCGCATCCTCAAGATCGAACCCATACTCGCGGCCGCGATGCGTGAAGCGGTTGATGCGCATCAGCTGGTCAGCGAGCACGTCATCCAGCACCACGTTCCGCAGGCGCCCGCCGCGCAGGCGAAGAGCCTCCTCCT
>DAIPYB010000021.1:0-14585 GCA_036782955.1 Pseudoxanthobacter sp.
CAGATCAGCGGCCGGCCGTTGACGCTCTGGTGCAGGGCGGGAAAGTCGCGGCGGATGGCCTGCGCATCGAAGGCCGACAGGCTGGCGCCCGCCGCCCGGCCGGCGAGGGAGTTGACCTCGCGCTCATGGACCGGATTTGGGACTGGGTCCGGTCCGGCCGCCGTGGCCGGCACGGTGGTCGGCGTGCTGCGGGGCAGGAAATAGAACCCCTGCCCCTCCGCGGCGGAAGCCGGCAGCACCGGGGTTTCCTTCAGCGTGCGGCCGTTCCCGGCGCCGGGGCTGAAGCGCGGCTCGCCGAAGGCGAAGGCCTCGCCGCCGGAAAGGTCCGGCCAGTCGGCGGAAGGCACGCCGGCGGGGGCATAGCCCCCGGCGGCGGCCGGCTGGTAGACGGTCTGCGCCCCTGCCGGGCCGGTAGACGGCGTGACGAGGGCGGCATCGGCCGGATTGGGCACGGCCACGCGGGGCGTGTCCGCGGCCGTCGCCGCCCGCAGCACCACCGCCGCGGCATCGAGGGTGGAGGGGTTGGGCAGGGCCCCGGGCACCGGAAGATGCTCGGGAACCAGCCTTTCCAGCCAGGCGAAGTCCGCGGCCGGCGCCGGTTCCGCCGGGGCGCGCGCGCCCCGGTGGTCCTCGGCATAGATCTCGTTGGCAAGCTGCGAGATCAGTTCGGTCTGGAATTCATCGCCGGCTATATAGTTCGGATCGGAGACCGATCCGATCGCCGGATCAATACTTGTAGTCATGGTAGTTTCCGATCAGCACGTTATCGAGGCGGGCAATGGCATCGTCAACGAGAACGGCGGCGGAGAAGTAGCGCGTCACCAGATGGGAGGCGATGGAGTGCTCGCTGGTGCCCGAGTAGCGCACCGACAGGCCCGGCTCCACCTCACCCGTGACCCCGGCCTTCTGCAGGCCGACCACGCCCTGTTCCGCCTCGCCCACGCGCAGCAGCAGGATGGAGGAGGTGGCAACCCCGTCCTTCACCGTCACCGGCAGCTTGTCGGAGGGAACCAGCGGAACGCCACGCCAGGTGATGAAGGGCGAGCCGAACAGTGTGACGGTCGCCGGCGGCACGCCGCGGCGGGTGGCTTCACGGCCGAAGGCGGCAATGGCCTTGGGGTGGGCGAGGAAGAAGGCCGGCTTCTTCCAGATCAGCGCCAGCAGTTCGTCGAGATCGTCCGGGGTGGGGGCGCCGGAACGGGTCGGCACGCGGAAGCCCGGCGCCACTTCGTGCAGCAGGCCGAAGTTGGCATTGTTGATCAGTTCCCACTCCTCACGCTCCTTCACCGCTTCCACGGTGAGGCGGACCTGCTCGCGCAGCTGGTCGATCTGGTTGGAGTAGAGGTCGGTGATGCGGGTGTGGGTGTGCAGCACCGTCTGGATGGTGGAGAGGTGATATTCGCGCGGATGGTCGACATAGTCGACGAAGGTGGTGGGCAGGAGCGGCTCGCCGGTGTGGCCGGCAAGCAGGTCGATGCGGGCCTCGCCATAGGGGTTGGCGGAGGCTTCCAGCGCGGCGCGGCTGGCGAGCGCCCCGGCGATGGCTTCCTTGACACCGGCGACCTTGGCGGCGTCAGCAGCATCGAGCACCAGCACAGTGGCGGACGACAGGGCCTTGGCAGCCGCGGTCGGCGGCTTGTCGCCGGCCAGCGCATCTTCGCCGAAATAGCCGCCGGCGCCAATCAGCCGCTGGCGCACGTCCGACCCGAACGGGCCGGTGACGGTCAATTCCACCGTACCGTCGGCCACCACCACGAGGGCAGCGGGGGCTTCGCCGGCGGCAAACAGCGTCTCGCCGGCCGCCAGCGTGCGCGAGCGGAACGCGCCGGCCAGCGCACCCAGCGCCTCCGGGGCAACCGACGACAGCGCCGGCACGCCGCTCAGGCTCTGGGCCACCACCGCCCCGCCTTCCAGCGCAACGAGGCCCGGACGCGACACCACCACCTTGCGACGGTTCACGCGGAACACACCGCCCGCCACGTCGACCCACGGCAGAAGACGGTGCAGCCAGCGCGGCGTCGTCTCTGCGTTCTGCAGCGCGGTAACCGTGGCCGTTGCCAGATTACGCGCAGCCGCAGCGCTCACGCTAAGACGCGGGGACGGATTGTTCGGAACGATACTCATAGCTCTCGCTCGCTGTTTTTAAGTAAAATGTACCGATCGGTGGATTTTTTAATGTAAAATCATACAACCGATTTCTTGAGGCTATCATCAAAGAAAAGACAATCAATGTTTCTGACTGCCATATTTTTCTATGATTGGAGAATATTTTTCTTTTTTTGAGAAATATATTTCTGAAGATAGAAAAACGGGGCGGACAGATCCCTGCCCCGTCCAGATCATGCGGCAGCCCGCACCCGGGCACCGGGCGCCCGGTTTGCCCGCCGCCCGATCCAGTCCGCCACTGCCGCAAATGCCGTGCAGAGCACGAAATAGACGGCCCCGGTGAAGAGAAAGATCTCCGCCGGATAAATCTGCGTGCGGTTGTTGACCTGGTTTGCCACCGTGGTCAGTTCCGGCACGTTGACGATGAAGGCGAGCGAGGTGTCCTTGATCAGCGACACGAACACGCCCACGAACGACGGCACCAGATTGGGCAACGCCTGCGGCAGCAGGATCAGGAACAGCACCCGTGCCGGCGAAAAGCCGGCCGCGATCCCCGCCTCGCTCTGGCCCTTCGGAAGCGCCGCCAGGCCCGCGAACGTGGTGTAGAGCACCGCTGCCGACGAGAACCACGCCAGCGCGACCACCACCGTCACGGCATCGGGAAAATTGATCCCCAGCAGGGCCGGCATCAGAAAATAGAGCCAGAAGATCACAAAAATCAGCGGAATGCCGCGGATGAAATCGGCCCAGAGGAACAGGACCTGCCGGACCGGCCCCGGAAACAGCCACGCCACGACTGCGCCGGCAATGCCCGCCACCAGCGACAGAACTGCTGCGCCGGAGGCCATCAGCACCGTCAGCAGCAGGCCACCGACTTCGCCGGTAGCCGCCCGGCCCCACAGGAGATAGGGCAGGTTCTGGGTAATGACGGAAAAATCGAGCCCGAGAAAAGTGATTGGATCAGCCATTTCCGGCCTCCCTCGCCACCAGAGCGGTTTCCGGATCGATGGCCTCGTCGGCGGCGTCCTGCGGTGTCGGCCGGCGGTGCACGGCTTCGGCCTGCGACGGCCCGAGCCGCGTCAGAACGAACCCAATAATCAGGCCGAGCACCAGATAGAGCAGCGTGCCGATGGCGAACGCCTCGAAAGCATGCGCGTTGTAGCTCTCGATCTGGCGCACCTCGTAGGTGATTTCCGCCAGACCGATGGCGGTGGCCAGCGACGACAGCTTCATGATGTTCAGGTACTGGCCGACGATGGGCTGCCAGGCATTGGCAAACGCCTGCGGCAGCAGCACGTGCACCAGCACCTGCGTTGCCGAAAGGCCCTGTGCCTCGGCCGCCTCGCGCTGCCCGCGCGGCACCGCCGCAAGGCCTGCACGCAGTTCTTCCGCCAGAAACACCGCGCCGAAGATGGCAAGACCCCATGCCGCGCAGAGGAACTCGGGCGAGGCAATGATGACGCCGCCGGGCAGCGTGCCCCAGACGTGATCGTCGTTCACCCAGTCTCTGAACCCCTGCGGCAGCAGGCTGTAGGCGGCAAAATACCAGAAGAACAACTGTACCAGCAGCGGTGAGTTGCGAAACACCGACACGACGGCCGAAGCGCCCGCCTGAGCCGGCCAGAACCGCGAGATGCGCAGGCCCACGATGGGCACCGCCAAAAGGCTGGCCCCGAGCCCGCCAACCACGGACACGACGACCGTGGTAGCAACGCCGGTCAGGAGCCACTGCAGCGGCGGCCCGCTGAGCACGCCAGCCCAGTCGAATGTAATGGCTGCGGCCATGGCCTCACGCCTCCCCGGCGGCGCCGTGGAGCGGCGAAAGAACCTGCGCCAGAAAGCGCTTGATACGCGGATGCTCCTGATCCTCGAAGAAGACCTGCGGCGGCGCATCCGCCAGAATGCGCCCGCCGTCGATGAAGATCACGCGGTCGGCTATCTCGCGGGCAAAGCCCATCTCGTGGGTCACCACGACCATGGTGGTGCCACTGCGGGCGATCTCCCGCATCACGCCGAGCACCTCTCCGATCATCTCCGGATCGAGCGCCGACGTCGGCTCGTCGAACAGCAGAATGGCGGGCTGCATGGCGAGCGCGCGGGCAATCGCCACGCGCTGTTGCTGGCCGCCGGAAAGCTGCGACGGCTTCAGGTCGGCCTTGGCCTCCAGCCCGACGCGGGCGAGCAGCGCATTGGCGCGTGCATCCGCCTCCGTCGCCGTAATGCCCTTCACCTTGCGTAGCGCAAGGGTGATGTTCTGGCGCGCGGTCAGGTGACCGTAGAGATTGAAGTGCTGGAAGACAAAGCCGATGCCGGCCCGCAAATCCTGCAGCTTGCGGCCTCGAAAGCCGCTCGTCGGCACGCCGGCGATGAGGATCTCGCCATCGGAGATGGTATCGAGGCGGTTGATGAGGCGTGCCAGCGTAGACTTGCCCGACCCCGACGGCCCGCAGACCACGACGACTTCGCCGCGACGGATTGAAAGATCGACGCCGCGGATCACCTCCACATCGCCCCAGCGCTTGAAGACGCGGCGAAATTCAATGGCCGGCGCCCCCGCGCCGGCCGTCGTCTGGCCAGTTTCGCCCTGATTCAGACTCATGATGGCTCCCCTTGCCAACTCACGCGGAAATGTCCTCCGGGCCGACAAGGCCCGGAGGACAGGTTTCGTTCAGGACGGACGGACGATGGTGAAGGAGCGCGTCTCGGGGGTCTTTGAACCCGTGCCGAACCAGCGATCGTAGATTTTCGCCGCGGTGCCGTCGGCTTCCAGCCCGACCAGAATCTCGTTGACCGCATCCAGCAGCCCCGGCTGTCCCTTGGAGACACCCACCCCGATATCCTCCCGGCTCAGCAGCTCGGGCAGGATCTTGTATTTCGCGCCGTCCGGTGCTCCGGCGAGAAGACCGGCCAGAATGGTGCTGTCCTGCGTGATCGCCTGCACATTGCCCTGCCGCAGCGCGGTGAAGGCGGAGGGAATGTCGTCATAGGAAAGCACGCGGGCCTTCGGGAACCGGGTCTTGATGGCCTGCTCGCCGGTCGTGCCCTTCACCGCGCCGATGCGCGCCGTGGCATAGTCTTCCAGCTTGTCGGGCGAGCCCGCGGGCACGAGGAACTTCTGGCCCGTCACGAAATAGGGCGTGGAGAAATTGATGACCTGTGCGCGCTCCGGCGTGATCGTGATGTCGGCCACGATCAGATCCACCTTGCCGGACTGCAGCAACGGAATGCGATTGGCCGGGTTGGTGGCAACCAGATTGGCCTTCACGCCCAGCTTGGACGCGATTTCGTTGGCGAAGTCGATGTCGTAACCGACCAGTGCGTTGGTACCCGGATCGATGGAGCCGAAAGGCGGATTGGAATCGAACACAGTGATGTTGACGACGCCGGCCTTGCGGATGTCGCTCAGTTCATCGGCCGCGGCCGCGCCGGGCAGAAAGGCTGCCAGTGTTGCCGGCAGGGCGATGGCCGCAGCCGCGGCCAGTCGGCGGAGAGGAGAAGTCATGAAACGCCATCCCGTCTGAGGTGTGGTCACGTGGGATGCGATGGCCGGCCGGCTACGTTCGCATGAGCTTTAATCTATCAACAAAGTGGACCATGTCGAGTGCCACCGGCGCGTGCAGTCCGTGCCACCGGTGCGACAGAGAAGCCACCCGGCCGGACACGGAGCATGCAGCCTTTTGCCGGTCCCGATCCGCAGAGCATGAAAACCCACGGCCCCGCGTCGCCGCAGGACGACCGTTGCGACAGCGGGCCTTTGTGTCGCACCCCGGCAACGCCGCCGCACAACAAAGCCCGTTGCCGGCCGAAGCCATCGGCCTTGCGGATAGCGGGCCTTCGTCGGTAAATTGCTCCAGCGGATAACTCGACTATTTCCGGCCGGCAGCCAGCAGGCACGGGAAGGCACCCGCATCGGAGGTTCAGAAATGACCGGCCAGCAAGCCACGACCGCCGGTGGTCCGGCCCCGCAGGTGACGAGCTTCTTCGATGCGCCCACCAACACCATCACCCACGTGGTGCGCGATCCCGCCTCCCGCGCGGCAGCCATCATCGATTCAGTGCTGGATTTCGATCCCGCCAGCGGCCGCACCGGAACCGGGGCGGCCGATACCGTCAGCGCGTTCATCGACGCGCAGGGGCTGGAAATCGCGTGGCATCTGGAAACCCACGTCCATGCCGACCATCTTTCCGCGGCGCCTTTGCTGAAGGCACGCTTTGGCGGACAAACGGGCATCGGCGCCGGTATCCGCACGGTGCAGGCGACATTCGGCGATCTGTTCAACGCCGAACCCGCCTTCGCCCGCGACGGAAGCCAGTTCGACCGTCTCTTTGCGGACGGAGAGAGCTTTGCGATCGGCGGGCTGCCGGTCACCGTGTTGCACACGCCCGGCCACACGCCGGCCTGCACCACCTATGTCGCCGGCCCGGTGGCTTTCGTGGGCGATACGCTGTTCATGCCGGATTTCGGCACGGCCCGGGCGGACTTTCCCGGCGGTGACGCGCGCACGCTTTACCGCTCTATCCGCCGTATCCTGTCGCTGCCGGACGAGACCCGCCTCTATCTCTGCCACGACTACAAGGCGCCGGGCCGCGACGTGTTTGCATGGGAGACAACGGTTGCGGAGGAGCGCGCGGCCAACATTCACGTCCGCGACGGCATTGACGAGGAGACCTTCACCGCACGGCGGCAGGCCCGCGATGCCACCTTATCCATGCCGCGCCTGCTGTTACCCTCGGTACAGGTCAACATGCGGGCGGGCGAACTGCCGCCGCCGGAAGACAACGGCGTGCGCTATCTGAAGTTGCCCCTCGATATCTTCTGACAGGGTGCGGCGCCTCATGGCGCGGCAACGCCGCCGGCCTGCACGGTCGCGGGAACAGGTGCCGCGGATGCGGCTGCCAGACCGGTTTCCTGCGAATAGGGATCGGCAAGCGCGGCCTGCGGACGGCTGACCGGCACGTCGCCCGACACCGACGTCATGGACGCCATTTTCCTGGAGCCGACTTGCAGCATCAGCTTGCGGAAACTCTCGTGCATGCCGCCATCCTGATAGGCGGCCGGCAGCACGGACGGCACGGGGCTGGCCACCGCCACCGAGACGCGGTGCTGCGCGCCCGCAATCGCGGCCGCGGTCGCCGGATCGGTGTGATAGGGCGGGCACGGCGCCAGCGGCTGGAAGCTGGCCGCGGGGTCGTCCGGCACGGCATTGAAGACGTATTTGCCGCCGCAGGCATCCACGCGCGGTGGCTGGCGGGTGGCATCGAACACCGCCACGCCTTCCGCCAGATTTTGCCAGAACGGCATGTTGGGATCGCCGCGATGGCGGACGAAATTCGCCTCCGTCATGCGAAACGGCAGGGCTTCGACGAGGAAATCGCGCTGGCCGCCAATAAAGGCCTCACGGGCGACGGCATAAAGCTCGGCCGCCTGCTGGTCCGTCATCGCATAGCAGCCTGACGAGGAACAGGCGCCATGCACCATCAGTGCCTCGCCGGTGTAGCCCATCGCCGATTCCAGCTTGTTGGGATAGCCGAGATTGAACGACAGATAGAACTGCGAGTTGGGATTAAGCTGCGCCGCCGTGACCGTGTAGAAGCCCTCCGGCGCCTGACGGTCGCCGGTTTGCTTCTTGGGGCCGAGCTTTCCCGACCAGCGGCAGATCGGATAGGTTTTCAGCAGCGCGTAGCGGCCGGCGGCATCGCGCTTCCAGACCTCCAGTTCGCTCTCCTGCTTGTAGATGCGCACGAACACCGGGTCGGCCGGCGTCATGCTTTTCGCCGTCATTGCCGCCACCAGCTTCGGTGGAATGGGCTGGTTGCCGCGGTTCTTCGGCGGCGTGGAAACGCAGCCCGCCACCGCCAGCGCCGCCAGCGTGCTCAGCACCAGAGTGCGCATCTTTCGCGTCATCAGCCTTCAATCCCGCCAGCCGGCGGCCGCCGGACCGCCCGTTTCGCTATCGGATCCCCATCCCGTGGCAATTGTTCGGCGCGGCAGGGGAGAAACCCCATCTGCCGGCGGAAACGGTAAACATCGGGTTACGACAGCTCCGGGGAGAACGCACGGTTCTGCATATGGTTGGCAAGCGCCTCGACCCGCTCGAGGATGAAGCCGCGCAGGGCCTCGTCCTCCACCTGCTCGACCATCGCCTGTCGGAAACACACCATCCAGCCATCGCGCTCCCTCGGGCCGATGGGCGCCGGCAGATGGCGGCGGCGCAGCATGGGATGGCCGCGGCGCTCCATGAACAGCGGCGGCCCGCCCAGCCAGCCGGACAGGAACTCGTAGAGCTTCTGCTCCGAATCCGCCAACGATTCCGGGTGGATGGCGCGGCAGTGCGCGGCCTCCGGCAGGGTGTCCATCAGCGCATAGAACCGCCGGGTCAGCCGCCGCACGCCGGCATCGCCGCCAATGAGTTCATAGGGCGTCTGGCCCGGCACGGTTTCCTCCGGTGCGGCAGCATCGCTCATCGGTCACGTTCCCTTCCCCAAAGTGCATCCCTGCGGTACTGACCCCGGCTCGCAGGGCGAGACGCCGCAATTGATCGCGCGCCGCCTTCGGTGGCATCACAGGCTTGAGACGCCATGCGGGCCACCGCCGCGAACCGGTCGGTGCGGATGGCCGATATCATATCCGCCCGCCACCGGCACGACCTTGATGCGGATCGGGTCGGCTGCCGGCGCGACAGGAAGGAGACCGCCCGTGCCGATCCTGCAGGATGTGCTCGACGAAATCGCCGATACCATGCGAAGGGCCGAGGAACGCGGCCGGGTGGCCGACTATATTCCCCAGCTCGCCGGCGTCGACCCGGCCCGGTTCGGCATCGCGGTGGTCACCGAGGACGGCTCCATGCACACCGCCGGAGATGCCGACGAGCCTTTCTCCATCCAGAGCATCTCCAAGGTCTTCACGCTGACCATGGCGCTCGGACGCATCGGCGATGCGCTGTGGCGACGGGTAGGCCGAGAGCCCTCGGGCAATGCCTTCAACTCCATCGTCCAGCTCGAACGCGAAAACGGCATTCCCCGCAATCCCTTCATCAATGCCGGCGCAATCGTCGTCACCGATGTGGTGCTGTCGGGCCAGGAACCGCGCACCGCCATCGGCTCAATCCTGCAGTTCCTGCGCTTTCTGGCCGATGACGAGAGCATCATCATCGACAAGGCCGTGGCGCGGTCGGAAACGCTGACAGGATATCGCAATGTCGCGCTGGCCAATTATATGAAATCATTTGGAAATCTTAATCACGAACCGGAACTCACGCTGGGGGTTTATTTCCACCAGTGCGCCATCGCCATGAGTTGCCGGCAGCTGGCGCTGGCCGGGCGCTTCCTCGCCTCCGGCGGCCGCTGCCCCGGCACCCGCTTCCGCGTGGTGTCACCGGAGCGCGCCAAGCGCATCAATGCCGTCATGCTTACCTGCGGGCATTATGACGGCTCGGGCGACTTCGCCTTCCATGTCGGCATTCCCGCAAAGAGCGGAGTTGGCGGCGGAATTCTCGGGACAGTGCCGGGAAAAGCATCAATTGCCGTTTGGTCTCCGGGGCTTAACAGCGTTGGCAACTCCCAACTGGGTGCGCTGGCGCTGGAGCGGCTGACCCGCGCCATGGGCTGGTCTGTGTTCGGCCCATAATGGCCATCACCTCGGCTCGCAACGGTTCTGTTGTCATAAATTATTGATATTATTATCTTATTTAACAAGACACAGGGTGCGGCGATGCGGCGGCTTTTCTTTGACGCGCAAAGTCCCCGATGCTGCACCGCAGAAGCCTGAATTGCCTCTCCTGCCGGACCGGCTCGCCGGCAGGCCATTGGGGCAGTTGCCCGCCATCTTCGCCCTTGCCGGGCCGGCCCGCCGGTCCGGTGACATATGCCATTGTCGGAAAGAGATCCGTTCATGTTCGATTTCGACTTCGTCGTCATCGGCAGCGGCCCGTCCGGTCGCCGGGCTGCCATTCAGGCTGCCAAGATCGGCAAGCGGGTGCTGGTGGTGGAGCGTGGCCGCCGGGTGGGTGGCGTGTCGGTCCACACCGGCACCATCCCCTCCAAGACCCTGCGCGAAACCGTGCTGAACCTCTCCGGCTGGCGGGAACGCGCCTTCTATGGCCGCTCCTATCGCGTCAAGCAGAACATCAGCGCCGAAGATCTGATCGTGCGCCTGCACAAAACCCTCGATCACGAGGTTGAGGTTCTGGAACACCAGTTCAGCCGCAACAGCGTGCGCACGGCGCGCGGTTCGGCCCGCTTCACCGGGCCGCACACCATCGAGATCACCGACGATGCCGGCGAGATACGGTCGGTTACCGCTGCCTTCGTGCTGATCGCCGTCGGCACCCGCCCGCTGCGCCCGGACTATGTGCCGTTCGACCGCACCAGCGTGTTCGACAGCGACGAGATCATCGAGCTGCCGCATCTGCCGCGCAGCCTCACCGTGATCGGTGCCGGCGTGATCGGCGTCGAATACGCCTCCATTTACAGTGCGCTGGATGTGGCAGTGACACTGGTGGAGCCGCGCACCTCGTTCCTCGACTTCCTCGACAAGGAACTGGTGCAGGAATTCATCCACGAACTGCGCGACCGGGGCGTCGGCCTGCGGATCGGTTCGGCCATCACCGCCGTCGAACACAGCCCCCATGGCCCGACAGTTCATCTGGCCAATGGCCGCTCAGTGACGAGCGAGATGCTGCTGTTTGCCGCCGGCCGGGTCGGCTGCACCGACCAGCTCAACCTGCCGGCCGCCGGCCTCGCCGCCGACGACCGCGGCCGGGTGACGGTGGACGCCAAGACGCTGCAAACCAGTGTGCCGCACATCTATGCCGCCGGCGATGTCATCGGCTTCCCGAGCCTTGCCTCAACCTCGATGGAGCAGGGACGCCTCGCCGCCTGCCACGCCTTCGGGCTGGAACCGCCGCCGCCTCCGGAGTTTTTTCCCTACGGCATCTATTCCGTGCCGGAAATCTCCACCGTGGGTATGACCGAGGAAGAAGTGCAGAAGCGCGGCATTCCCTACGAGTGCGGCGTCGCCCGTTTCCGCGAAACGTCGCGCGGGCACATCATGGGCCTTGATACAGGCATGATGAAGATGATTTTTTCCACCAAGTCGCGGCGGTTACTCGGTGTCCACATCATAGGGGAAGGCGCTACCGAGTTGATCCATATCGGACAGGCGGTGCTGAACCTGAAGGGAACGATCGACTACTTTATCGAGAATACCTTCAACTATCCGACGCTGGCCGAAGCCTACAAGATCGCCAGCCTCGATGCATGGAACCGCTTCCCGCGACCGTGAGGGCCGCGCCAACGCTCAGGCCGCAGCCTGAATGACACGGTCGCGACCTGCGCGCTTGGCCTCGTAGAGCGCCCTGTCGGCGGCGTCGATCAGCGCAAAGAAAGAATCGCCCGCCTGCGGCCGCGAGGCGGCAACGCCGATGGAAATGGTGATGATGCCGCCCGTGGTGGCCGGATGCGGCATCTTCAGCGCCGCCACCCGCGCGCGCACGCGCTCCGCCACCAGCGTCGCGGCATCGAGCGTGGTCGCAGCCAGCACCATCACGAACTCTTCACCGCCGAACCGCGCGCCGAGATCGGAAGACCGCCGGCAGTCCTCCTGAATGACGACGGCGATACGCTTCAGCACGTCGTCACCCGCCAGATGGCCGCAGGTGTCGTTGTAGAGCTTGAAGAAATCGACATCGATCATCAGCACGGCGATGGAATCGCCGGTGCGGATAGAACGGCGCCACTCGGCTTCGATATACTGGCTGAAATAGCGCCGGTTGGAGAGACCCGTCAGCCCGTCCACATTGGTCAGGCGCTGCAGTTCCAGGTTCGTTTCAAGAAGCTGGCGCTGGCTCTCCTGCAGGGCGCGATAGGCCGCGTCGCGCTGCAACTGAATCTGATAGGCGCGGGAATGATAGTGCAGCCGTGCGATCAGCTCGACCTCGTCGGGCAGCTTGACGAGATAGTCGTTGGCTCCGGACTGGAACGCATCGCGCTTGACCCCGGAATCCTCCTTGGTGGACAGCACGATGATCGGAATGGAAGCGATGGACGGCTCGCTGCGATAGGCACGCACCAGATCGAGCCCGTCAACACCCGGCATCACCAGATCCTGCAGGATCACGCTCGGCCGCAGTTCCTTGACCGTGGCAACGGCCGTGGCCGGATCGGAGCAATAATGGAAGTCGATGCCCGGATCGGACGACAACGCCCGCCGGATGGCCTCGCCGACCATCACCTGATCGTCCACAAGCAGGACCATTACGCGATCGCTGGTGACCGTCGGTCCCGAACCAGACGCCGTGCCATCGTAAAATGTCATCAGTCGTGTGAGCCCTGAGTCTTGCGAAGAGCATTCGCGGCCGGTTTCAAGCCGGGTTCTGTTTCGGTTTGGCACGTTCACGGCCGGAGAAGACGCGAACCAGACGCGGGGCTATTTCCGGCAGAGGCAGCACCTCGACGGCAGCACCAAGCGCCGCAGCGGCCTTGGGCATACCATAGACGGCGGAGCTTTCCTTGTCCTGTGCGATCGTCAAATTTCCGGCCCGGCGAATATTGCGCAGCCCGACGGCGCCGTCGCTGCCCATGCCGGTCAGAAGCACGCCCACCAGCTCACCCCGCCAGTGTTGTACCGCACTGTCAAAAAAAACATCTATCGAGGGGTGATAGGCACCGCTCTTCGGTTCGTCAACATAGGCAAGGTGCCCTTCGGCCGTCACAACGAGGTGACAGCTCCGCCCCGCCATCAGAACCCGGCCGGGACGCAGAGCAACGCCATCGGTGGCGACCTCCACCGGCAGCGGACTGACCCGGCCCAGCCACTCTACCATGCCGGGCACGAAGCGCTCGTCCACATGCTGCACGATAACGACGGCGGCCGGAAACCCCGCCGGCAAGCCAGCCACCAGCGTTGCAAGCGCCGCGGGCCCGCCGGCGGATGCGCCGATGGCCACCAGCCGCGCCACCGCCTCCGGCGGCGGTGGCGCCGCGGCCGCGGGCCGCACCACCGCTTCGCGCGGGCTGACCAGTCGCTCGATGGTGGCGATCTTGGCCAGAAGACTCTGGATGCCGCTCGCCCCGCTTTCCGTACCGCCGCTCAGCATCGGCGTCTCGATCACGTCGAGCGCACCATGGCCCATGGCCTCGAACACCCGGCCGAGATTGGCCTCGCGGCTGACCGTGACGATCAGGATGGGGCACGGCGTGCCGCCCATGATGCGGCGGGTGGCCTCGACCCCGTCCATGACGGGCATGATGAGATCCATCAGGATCAGGTCGGGCCGGTCTGCTTCCGCAGCACGCACCGCTTCCAGACCGTTGGATGCCGTCCAGATCACGCTGTGGCGCGGCTCCAGCGCCACGGAACGCCGCAATGCCTCCACCGCGATGACGCTGTCATTGACGATCGCTATTCTCATGTCGGCGCGCCAATCAGATCGAACACTGCGGCCACCAGCGCCTCGTCATGGAAACTGCCCTTGGCGAGGTAATAGTCCGCTCCCGCATCCAGACCGCGACGACGGTCCTCCTCCCGATCTTTGTAGGAAACGATCAGCAGCGGCAATGCCTTCAGCGCGGTATCGCCGCGAATGAGGCGGACAAGCTCGATACCGTCCATGCGCGGCATGTCGATATCCGTGACCACCAGATCGAAGGCGGAAGCACGCACCGCGTGCCAGCCATCCATGCCGTCAACCGCGACGACCACCTCATAACCCTGCTGGTCCAGCAGCTTGCGCTCCAGTTCGCGCACCGTCAGCGAATCGTCGACGACCAGAATCCGCTTGCGCCGCGCCGCCGTGGCGTCTCCCCGCTCGCCGGCGATGCGGTGCACCTGCCCGCTCGTCGCCAGCCGCTCCATCGCCCGGATGAGATCGGCGGCATCGATGATGAGGGCCGGCATGCCATCGTCAAGCACCGTGCCGGCGAGGATGTTCGGCACCTTGCCAAGACGCCGGTCGAGGCGGCGGACCACCACCTCGCGCTCGCCGACGAAACGGTCGACGACGAGGCCGTAGAGATCGGGTGCCTCGCCCACCACCGCCACCGGCAATTCCGTGTCGTCACCGCCGGCCTCGTCGGTGCCGAAGATCTGGCGGGCGGCGACCAGCCCGACGCGACGACCATCGAGATCGAAATGCTGGCGGCCCTCGGTCTCGGTGATGGCACTGCGCGGAACGCGCAACACGCGCTCCAGTGCGGCGATCGGCAGCGCATAAGGCTCACGATCGATCTCCACGATCAGCGCACGCAGCACCGACAGCGTAAGCGGAAGCTGCAGATGAAAGTGCGTGCCTTGCCCCGGCCGCGAGGTAACCCGCACCCGGCCGCGCACGGCGCGCAGCATGGTCTGTACGGCGTCGAGACCGACCCCGCGGCCCGAAACCTCGGTCACAGCCTCACGCATGGAAAAGCCGGGCAGGAACAGGAAATCGACCAGTTCGCCCTCGCTGAGCCGGGGGGCGACATCGGCCGGCACCAGTCCG
>DAIPYB010000022.1:0-14368 GCA_036782955.1 Pseudoxanthobacter sp.
CGTGTCCTCCACCCGCTCCAGATCGCCGCGCAGCTCCTGAAAGCCGGCGATGGCGGTCATGACCGACTCGATGGGCGTATGGAAGGCCTGCAGCACGGCCAGGAAAGCAATGAGGATGCCGACCGTCATCGAGCCGTTCATGACGTTGAGCGCGCCCCAGCACAGCAGGGCGGCGTAGGACAGGCTCTTGACCGCCGAGGGCAGGATGCCGAGCAGCACGGTGGTGCGTTCGAGTTGCTGCGACATGTTGAGGAAGCTGGCCTGCGCACCGGCAACCCGCGCGAACAGTTCGTTTTCTCCTCCGGCGGCCTTCACGGTCTCTATGGACTGGATGCCGCCGAGCGCCACCGACGCCAGCTTCGCCCGCTGCAGGGTGACCCGGCGTACGCCATCGGCACGCACCCCGGCAATCGCCCAGACGATGAACACATCGACCAGCGCGAAGGCGAAGCAGGCCAGCGCCATCGGCACATTATAGAGCAACATGATGGCGGCGCTGATGATGGCTCCCATCATGCTGAACAGCGCCGACGACACCGACACCACCGCGCTGTGCGACAGGCGGCGGGCGGCATCCATGCGCTGGGCGATGTCGCCGATATGGCGCTGGGCGAAGAAGCCCATCGGCAGGCGCAGCATGTGAACCATGAGCTGCAGGGCCGAAGTGGTGCCAAGCTGGCGCTGCAGGCGCGTGAGCACGATGCCGTTGAGCCAGGACAGCACGGCTGACAGCAGCGCCGCCCCGACCATGCCGACCAGCAGCGGGCGCAGCCATTCGTGCGCGTGCTGCACCATGATGTTATCGGCGAAGATCTTGCCGGCGGCCGGCACGAAGATCGGCGGCAGCACGCTGCACAGCGCGATCAGGCCGAGCAGTGTCAGGGCCTGCCGGGTTTGCGGCCCGCGCGGAAACAGCGACCGGATGAGGCTGGGTCGCTCGCCGCCGGGGTGGAAGCCCTCTTCCGGCTCGAAAGTGAGCAGGATGCCGGTGAACGACCGGTCGAATTCCTCCGCGCTGACGGCACGCGGCCCGAAGGCGGGGTCGTTGATGAAGACCTTGTTGCGGCCGACGCCTTCGATGACCACGAAGTGGTTCATGTCCCAGAAGGCGATGGCGGGCAGGCGATGCTGGCCGAGGGCGGCGGGCTCCAGCCGCCAGCCCTGCGCCTTCAGGCCGAAGCCGCGCGCCGCGCGCAGGATCGCGGCGGCTGACGAGCCGTCACGCGAGACGTGGCAGGCCTCGCGCAACCGCTCGAGCGGCAGCCAGAGGCCGTAATAGGCCAGCACCATGCCGAGCGAGGCGGCGCCGCATTCGGCCGTCTCCATCTGCAGCATGGTGGGCACGCGTCGCCGGCGCACCGGCCGCGGCAGGCGCGCTGGGCCGGCCGGAGCCTGTCCCGGATCGTTGCGCGCTGCCTCTTCCTGTGATGCTGTCATGTCCGCTCCCTCCCCGCCGGACATCACAGCCCGGTCCAGCGCCGCAGCGCAGGAATGACGAGGGAGATCGGCGGTGCCCGCCGGACGGTGACGTTGGCATTGAGCAGAAGGCCGCTGCTGAGGGCGATCTCATCGCCGCGTTCCGATGTCCACTGATAGCCATCGGGGGCTCCCTCCGGCGCATCGAGCACGGCGCGAACCTCGAAGGGGGTGCCGTTCTGGGCCATCAGGCGGGCAAGCTCGGGGTTGCCGAGCCGGGCGGCGATCTCGCTCTGCCCTTCCGGCTGCGGCGAAACCGACACGACGCGGCCCAGCATCATGCCATATTCCTCGCGCGGCGCGGTCGTCGGCGACAGGCGAACGTCCATGCCCGGTTCGATGCGCTTGCCCATGTCGCCGGGAACGAAGAACACCGCTTCAAGACGGTTCTGACCGGTTTCCAGCGTCACGATACGCTGGCCGGCGGCGACGAGCGCGTTGAGCGTGACCGGCACGAGCACGGCCACGCCGGCCTGCGGAGCGCGGATCTCATCGGCCAGCTTGCGGGAGAGGCGGGCCTGTTCGAGCTGGCCCCGCAGATCGAGAATCTGTCGGTGGTTGGCCTCCAGTTCCTGATCGCGCTGGCCTTCGATGGTCAGGATGACGGAATCGAGGGCCACGATATCGGCACGGTGATGCGCCAGCGCCTCGCGGGCGGAAAAGAGGCGCTCGCGGGCCTCCTGAACGCGGTCCACCGTGGCGGTGCCGCGGGAGAACAGATATTCGCGGTTGGTCAGCTGAACCTCTGCCTCGCGCACGCGCTGTTCGGTCAGCGCCACGGATTCCTCAAGCTCGTCGCGCCGGCGCTGCTGAGCGTGCTCCTCCGCCGCCAGCCGCTGCACATAGCGCTGGCCGATGGCGATCCGTTGCTGTTCCATCTGGTCCAGACGATTTTCCAGATCGCTGACGCGGGCGTCTTCCTCCGGCGTGGTGAGGGAGGCGACGATCTGGCCGGCTTCCACCTTGTCGCCCACGGCCACGAGGCCGTCGATCCAGCCGGATTTCGGCGCATTGATGCCGATGAACAGGCCGCCGCCACGCACCAGAACGCCCGGCCCCTCGACGGTTACGCGATAGCGCGCAAAGCAGGACCACAGGACGACCGTGACGCATAGTGCCAGACACAACAGCGCCACCAGCCAGTCCACCCGGCGGGTGACGCGCAGCGGCGCGGTGTAGTCGTCCGCCCGCTCAAGCTGCTGCAGGGATTGCTTGCGGAACAGGTCGCTTGCCGAACGATCCGCTCCCTGAGGAGGCGACTGGAACTCTGCCATCGGACATCCTTGTCGTCATCGCCGGCAGGATGTCAGTGCCATCGGGGGTGTGGCAAGGCACGAGCACAGCCGGACGCATGTTATGGGCATTTTTTGGTCATAATTCCTGCGGGGCCGTTACGCTGTAAGGTTGGTGTCAGCAAGGCCGCATAGAAACCGTTTCAGAAAGTCTGAACGAAGGATGGCTCTGTAGTTCAGATAAATAACGGATGACAATAATCTGTCAAGGCGTCTTCGAATAAATAATCAATATTCATAGATGAGGGGCAATTCGATGACATCTGTCAGGATTCATGATTTCGGCGAGAAAATTTCCGAAGTGGATTTGGAGATCATGACAGCCGGAGCGGGGAAGGGGCTGGCTCTGCTATGCCGCGATGTCGCCGGTCTGGTCGGCCGGCTGTTCGCCGGAAGCCGCAACACAACGGAAAAGCCCGGGGTTCAGGCCTGAACCTGCGTTGCGGGATTCTTGTCCCGTCGGCCGGCCAAGGGGTAAGCCCGAAAGCCGGCGGTTCCGGCAGGCCGCGTAACGCGCGATTCGTTCCTGATTGCAGCTTGTACGCATCCGATGTGCTGCGCACCCCGCGGCGGTGGGCGGTATGGGGCCGCATGATATCCTGTCCGGCTGTCGGCTGGTCCTTTCGTTTAGGACGTCGCGGAAACGCGGAGCGAGCAGCTTTCCGCTGTTGCGGCAATGATCTCTCCTTAGAATAAGGGGCGGATATTACAAAAGGTGGATATCGATATCCTGATGATAAAGTCATCAGAAGGATATATTGATCGGGGTAAATTGCCGATCATATTCACGATGTGCATGTGCGAGATTGAAATTCGCGGAAAGCAGACTCTTGCCGGCTTCCGCGTCGTGAACGGCCGCTGCGCTGCGACAGGGTGGATTTACCTGTTATCAAAGCGCAGGAATGTAATGATAATATCCAGCGAAGCTTAACATGTGGCATTCGGGATGAGAGTCTGATGGGAGAGCTTCTTCTTCTTCTGATCGGTGGTCCGACCATCCGCCGCAATTGGTGGGTGGTGGGTCTGGCCGGACTGCTCGCGTTTTCGATCGGCCTGTTCTTCTTCGTAAACGCGCTTTACGACGAGTTCCGCATTCCGCCGACCTATTTCGCCATTCCGCTGTTTATCGATGCCATCATCACGCTGGTGGCCGGCGTGCATGGCACCGCCACCAGCCGCGGCCTGCGGATCGGCCAGTCGATTATCCTGATCGTCATCGGCGTTCTCATCATCGAGGCGCCGTGGCACAGCGATGCCCTGATCGGCATCCTGATCGGCCTCATTCTGGTGGCCGATGCCATCTGGCGGGCGGCCAGCGCGATTGTCGTTCGCTTTGCCCGATGGCCCATGGCGCTGGCACTGGCCGGCCTCGAATTTGGCATCGGCGTCTGGTCGTTCATTCCATGGCCCACGCACTGGCGCGGCGCGGTCGGCATCGACGTCGGTACGCTGATGATGGTGATGGGGGTGACTTCCCTCATCATGGCGGTGCGTATCCGGCGCCTGCCGCGGGGCGCGCCGCTGGCGGCCATCATGGCCAAGAGCCGTCCGGAAGATGGCTATCGGCCGGCACTTTATCCGGTCGATGCCGGCTCGGCCGCGCGTACCGGCGAGGTCGTGGTCCATGTCTGGACGCCCACCGGCACGCTGACCTCGCTGAACCACGGCATTGCCCGCTACGTGGCCGCACAGGACGAGCACGGCGTCGTTTCCACCGGGCATGCGGCGATGCAACTCTTGCCGGAAGTCTATATCAGTCACTATCCGGCGGTTGAGATCGAGCGTTCCCCGTCGCAGTTCACCCATGTGCTGCGGGCAACCGCCGACAACGACGTGCCCGGCCTGTTCAAGCCGAGCTACGCGGAGGAAAGCGCGGAATGGTGCCCCTCCACCCGGCAGGTCGCGTTGCATGCGGTCAACGGCGCCGCGGTGCGGGCCTTCTGGCAGTCCTACAGCAAGAACACGACCTATAACCTGACCTACCGGAACTGCTCCAGCACGGTCGCCCGCGCCCTCGATGCTGCCATCGAGGGGCATTTCAGCGCCCACACGCGCTCGCCGCTGGTCTTTATCCGGCTCCTCATGCTGCCCGAACTGTGGGTGGCCGGGCTGATGCGCCGCCGGGCGGCGTGGATGGCGTGGACGCCGGGAATGGTGCTCGACTACAGCCGCGCTCTGTCGGCGATCCTGAAACTCGTGCCTGCCTCGAAGCCGTCCGCCGACTGAGCGCGGCCCTTTTTCCCTGATCCAGAGATGTGCGGAGGCCCCTTGTCTTCTTCCAGCGCCTCGGGCAGCAGCCTGCCTGCCCGCATCGCCATCATCGCCATGGCGCTCGTCTTCGGCCTGACCTACAGCCTCAGCGCCGCGCTGATCGCCCTGGATCTGGCTGCGCGCCATTTCAGCGAAAGCCTGATCGGGGCCAACGCCGCCATGCATGCGGTCGGCGTGCTGGCGATGGCCTTCCTGCTGCCCCGGCTCACGGCCGCCCTCGGCATTCGTGCCAGTGTCGTCGGCGCGCTGGTGACCGCGGCCGTGGTGCTGTGCCTGTTTCCCGCCCTGCCGTTCGTCGGGCTTTGGTTCGTGCTGCGCATCGTTCTCGGCGCGGCTTCCGAAACGCTGTTCGTGCTTTCGGAAACATGGCTCAACGCGCTCAGTGCTGATGAGAGCCGCGCCCGCACCATGGCTGCCTATACCGCGTCGCTGTCCATCGGCTTCGCGCTGGGGCCGCTGATCCTGTCCTTTGCCGGCAGTGAGGGCTTCCTGCCCTATGGGATCGGCGCGGGACTGGCGGCGTTCGCGGTGTTGTTCGTCGTCGCGCCGGGCATCCGCGCGCCGGTCTTCGAGAAGCCGGACCACTCCAATCCGCTCGCCTACATGCGCCTTGCGCCGGTTGCCATGGCGGCGACCGCGCTGAATGCGGCGGTGGAAACCGCGGGGCTCACCTTTCTGGGCCTTTATGCCATCTCGCTCGGGTGGGCGGAGGCCGACGCTACCCAGCTCATCACATGGATGATGATCGGCGCGGTCCTGCTGCAACTGCCGATCGGCTGGCTCGGCGACAAGATGAACCGCACGCGGCTCATCACCATTCTGGCGGGCCTGTCGGGTGTGGGCGCGCTGGTGTGGCCATGGGCCCTGCAGGTGCCGTGGCTGAGCGCGGCGCTGCTGTTCGTGTGGGGCGGGCTTTTCGTCGGCATCTACACGATGATGCTGGCGATTGTCGGCAGCCGGTTCTCCGGCAGCGATATCGTCGGCATCTATGCCGGCATGGGGCTGATCTGGGGGGCGGGCGCGCTCGTGGGACCGCTGATGGCGGGCAGCGCGATGCAGATCACCACCCACGGCCTCGTCTATTTCATTGCGCTGGCCTGTCTGCTGTTCATGGTTGCCACCCTCTGGCAATCCCGCCGGCGCGGCACCTCCCGCCCGGACGAGCCGCCGGAACCCGCCAAGGCGCCGTGAAAGAGCCGGCCCGGCCGGCGGCAACGGGAAAATAAAACAGCCCGCGCACGCGCGGGCTGTTGTCGCTCCCGGAGCCGGCGGCGTGGCCCCGCAGGTCGTCAGATGAGCGAGCGGACCCGCGCCAGCGCCGGGCCGAAGCCCTTCAGGGACACGTTGAACACCACCGGCTGGCCGGTGTCGGCGGCATAGGCGGTGAGCTTGATCTGCTTGGCGCCGCGCAGCTTCGTCAGCATGGCATCGTCGAATTTCAGCGGCACGATGCAGCCGACCGGCAGGCACGTCTGGAACGTCAGCGTGGTGGTTGCAGTCTCGTCGCCGATCTGCAGGGCGAGGCCCTTTTCAAGGCTGAGGCCGAACGGCATGGCCAGCACACCGGCCGCCATGCCCTTGTCGCCGGCCGTCAGTTCCATGGCGAGAACGCGCTGCTGGGTCTTCTGGTTGGTCTGCGTCTGCGAAAGGCTGCAGGTCTTGTGCCCGCCCGGCAGGGCGCAGACGACGGTCCAATCCTCGAAGCTCTCCTGCAGCGAGGAGGCGCCGCCGGGCAGCAGGACTTCCGCCGCCTTGGTCGCATCTTCCTTGGCAGGGGTCTTCGTGCTCTGGGCGGCCGCCGGCAGGGTGGCGGCCAGCGAGAGCAGCAGCGCAGCGCCAGCGGCGCGATAGAGACGGGACATTCTGAACTCCGGTTTCTCGTTATGGACGTCGAAGCATCCGGACTGGATGTCCGGTCTCCCCCCAACGGTCCGCGCCAGGCCGCGCCCGCCGCCATCGCCCTCCCGGCCGGAAAGACATCCGGTTGCCGGAATGCGGCGGTTTCAGCAACCACAGCCTGCACTGAACCGGCCTCGTGTAGCACAATCGCCCGCCGGCCGACATGCTCTGCCGCAAAGGGTGCCCGGCGATGGCTATTCTGTTATCGGTGGATTGCCGCGGGCGTCGTCCCTCTCGGCCGGCTCCTGTCACTTCACGGGAAAGCAATGAATCTCGATCTCATCCGGTCATTCGCGGTTCTGGGCGAGGAGCAGAATTTCGGCGCTGCCGCCCGCCGGCTCGGCATTTCGCAGCCTTCGCTGACGAAACAGATCCGGCGGCTGGAGGATCTGCTCGGCGCACCGCTTTTCGAGCGCAGCCGCAAGGGAACGGAACTGACCGCCTTTGGCCGGCTTTTTCTGGAAGACGTGCGGCCCGTGCTGCGCCATGCCGGTCATATCTGGGAGAACGGCCTGCGGGCGGCCCGCGGCGAGCGCGGCCGCCTTGCCGTCGGCTTCACCTTCTCGGCCATGAATGTCATGCCGGCCATCCTGTTCCGTTTCCGGGCGCTCTATCCGGCGGTGGAATTGCACGTCGAGGATATCTCGTCGCGCCATCAGGAGCGGCGCGTGCGCGAGGGCAGCCTCGATGCCGGCTTCGTCCGCCTGCCGGCGGGGGCGGGGCTTTCCTCGCGCGTCATCGGGCGTGACCGGCTGGTGCTGCTGGTGCCGGAGGCGCTGGGCGGCGAGATCGACAGTTTCGACGCGCCCGCCGTGCGCACGCAGCCCTTTCTGGCCCTTCCGCCGTCGTTTGCACCCGGGCTGGAGGAGCAGATACAGGCCTTGTTCAAGTCGCGCGGCTTCATGCCGCCAAAGATCCAGCGAGCGAATGAATCGCTGACGATCCTCTCCCTCGTGGCGGCCGGGTTCGGGCTGGCCTTCATGCACGAGGCGGCGGTCGCCCGTTTCGGCGGACACTATGACGGCGTGGCGGTGCGCCCGGTGCCGGGAGAGGGAGCGGCGTGGAATGTCGGGCTCGTGTGGCGCGAGGGCGAGGTGAACCCCACCCTCGGCCGCTTTCTCGATGTCGCCCGGCGGGTCGTGGAAGAGCAGGCACGCTGACGGGCCGCTCCGGCCCCTGCCGGCTCAGAGCTTCAGCGGTCGGGCGATGCCGCGCAGCCGCTGCGTGGTGAGGCCGGACAGATCCGGCAGCACCAGGCTGGCTTCCGTGCCGAAGCGGCCAAGCCCGGTTTCCAGCCCCACGAACGGCAGGCCCAGCGTGCGGGCCGCAACCCAGTCCCATGCGCCGTCGCCGATGGAGACGACGTCGGCCGGGGCGTGGCGCCCGGCGGCGGCCTGCCACAGCTTCAGGCCATGTTCCACGATGGCGCTCTTGGAGAGCGCATCGACGGCGGTGGCCAGCAGCAGCCGCGCCGGATCGAGACCGAGCAGCGACAGTTTGCGGCGTGCCATGCCCGACAGCGAGCCGGTGGCGAAAATGGCCACCACGTCTGGCTGGCGGGCGATATCCGCCAGCAGCGCACCGGCCCCGGCGATGGGGTGGGGCGGGTTGGTGGCGATGCGCGCGGCATAATCGGCGGCAGTCAGGCTGTCGAAGGCCGCGATCTCGCCGGGGCGGGCGCCGAAGCCCCGGCTGTCGCGCAGCAATTCGTCCAGAACGCCGGAATCTGTGTAGTGGCGGTACTCGGTCACCGGCTTCTGGTGAAGGTTCAGCCCCATGGTGCGCAGCACCGCCGCCAGCGTGGCGTGATGGCCGGCGGTGCTGTCGAGCAGCGTGCCGTCGATGTCGAACACGACCAGCAGAGGGCGGGCCATCGGCTCGGGCTCCGGGCAAGAGACAGGGGCAAGGTTCAGGCAGGCGGGATTCGCCCGCCGGCATTATGCCTTTTCCGGGGCGTTTGTCCGCCCGGTCGCAAGCGATGTAGCAAGGGGAAAGGAAATAGAAAAGCCGCGCCGCTCCTCAAGCAGGGCCATCACCCCCAGCACGCCGGCATCGTCGAACCGCCGGCCGGCGATCTGCACGCTGACCGGAACCTCGCCATCCGCACGTGCCAGAACCGGCAGCGTGCCGGCCGGGCGGCCAAGCTGGTTGAACCAGCAGGCAAAGCCCATGTGGCCCATGGTGCGCCGGCTGAGCGCCGGGGCATCGGGCTCGGGACCCACGGCCTCGGCGGGGAAGTCGGTCAGCGGCAGGGCGGGCGAGAGCACATAGTCGAACGGGCGCAACTGCGCCGCCAGCCGGAGCGTCGCGCCGGCAAGCTGGCGGACGGTGAAGGCGGTCGACAGCGCGCTTTCCAACAGGGCTTCGTCGACCATGGCGCCGATCTGCGGCAGCACCAGAGCGCGGCGGTCGGGCGGCGCGCTCATCAGCTCCGCCACTCCGCGGGCGACCATGGTGCGGTAGACGGCTTCATAATCGTCGGCTGTCAGGTCGAAATCGGCGACGGGAACGATCTGTGCGCCGGCGTCCCGCAGCATCGCCGCCGCACGATCGACGGCGGCCAGCGTGGCCGGGTCGGTTGGGGTGACCCAGCCGATCCGGTGCAGCACCGCGATGCGAACGCCTTCCAGATGCTCCCGGGGCGGTGCCGGCCGGAAGGCGCCGGGCAGGCAGACGTGATCGGCCGCATCCTCGCGCCCGATGATTTCCAGCAGGCCTGCGACATCGCCGACCGAGCGCGCCATCGGACCGGCGCCGCGATAAGCGCCCGGCGGGTCGTAGGCGACGCGGCCCTGCGTGGCGTGAAGGGCGGTCAGGCCGCACACGGCGGCGGGAAGGCGGACCGAGCCCACCATGTCGGTGCCTACCGCCAGCGCACCGGCCCCGCTGGCCAGCGCCGCTGCCGCGCCGGCGCTGGAACCGGCGGTGTTATGGGCCGGATTCCACGGATTGCGCACCACGCCCGCCCGCGAACCGAGGCCGGACATCAGCAGGCCGAAATCCGGCATGGCGGTCTTGCCGACGATGACGAGGCCGGCCTCGCGGGCGCGGCGCACGGGCGCGGCGTCATGGTTCGATACCCGCCCCTCGCTGACTGCGCTGCCGTGCCAGCGCGGCAGGCCGGCGATATTGAAACTGTCCTTGAAGGTGATCGGCACGCCGTCGAAGGCCGAAAGCGGGGTTCCGGCTCGCCAGCGGGCTGCGCTCTCGCCCGCCGCCCGGCGGGCATCGGCGATGTTCAGGCTGGCGAAGGCGGCAAAGCGCGAGCCCGCCTGCCGTGCGGTTTCCAGCACGGCTTCGGTGACGATTTCTGGCGACAGGCGGCCTTCGGCATAGGCGTGCGCCAGAGCGCACGCGCCAAGGCCTTCGGGGCGGGCTTGTTGCGGGGACAAAGCCGCTCTCCTCTGGCTTGGGGAAAGACTGGGAAGGGATTATCCGGCCTGCGGGCCGGTCGCGAGCGGCAGGGCGGGGTCGGCCTTCCACTCGTTCAGCGATCCGTCATAGACGGTGAGGGCGGTATGGCCGCAGGCTTCCAGCGCCAGTGCCACGCCGGTGGCATTGACCCCGCCGCCGCAATAAAGCACCAGCGGCCCGTCGGGGACTGCCGGCAGGCGGGCGGGATCGACAAGGCCATTCTCATCCAGCAGATCGGCGTAGGGCAGCACCTTTGATCCGGGAATGTGGCCGGCCTCGTATTCCGGCCGGCGCAGGGCGCAGAAAAGCCGGCCGGCGCCGCCATCGGCGAGGAGGGCGCGGATCTCGGGCGTGTCGGCGAATAGGCCCGGCACCGGCGCGGGCCGGAAGCGGCCGCCGCCGGGCGGGGCATCCGGGCCCGTCTCAAGCCCGCCGCCGGCGGCCCGCCACGCGGCAAGGCCGCCGTTGAGCACCGACACGCGCGCCAGTCCCATCGCCTTCAGCACCCACCTTGCCCTTGCTGCCCAGACACCGTTGAGGCTGTCGTAGACGACGACGGTGCTGTCGGGGGCAAGTCCCAGACGCGCGGCTTCGGCGGCAAAGGCATCGGGCTGCGGGCGGGTGAAGGGGAACGGGCCGGCGGGGTCGGAGAACGCGCCGAACAGATCTGCGAACAGCGCGCCCGGGATGTGGCCGGCCTCGAAGCCCGCCCGCCCGCTGGCATAGCGGCTGCCGTCCGGCGTGACCTGCCGGTCTATGCTGGCATCGAGCACGACAAGGCCGGGCGTGCCAGCGTGGTCCCTGAGCCAGACGGCGCTGACGAGTGGCGCGGGTGCGGTGGACGTCGTCATGCGGCGGCATCCCGATCGCGCCGGGCGCGGTTCTTCCACTCGCCGCGGGCGGGGCGGGCAAGGCCCAGATGGCCCCTGAGCGTGGTGGCTTCATAAGCCGTGCGGACAAGGCCCCGGCGGCGCAGTTCCGGAATGACGAGGCGGACGAAATCCGCGAACGAGCCCGGCACGCAGGCGGCCTGAATCATGAAGCCGTCGGCGGCGCCGCTGTCGAGCCAGAGTTCCATGCGGTCGGCAATGTCGGAGGGGCTGCCGATCATGTCGCCCTCCGTGCGTGCGCCATACCATTTGCCGATCTCGCGCAGCGACAGCTTTTCGCGGGCCGCGAATTCCTGCACCTCGCGATAGTGCCCCTCGACGCCGACTTCCGGCAATTCGGGCAGCGGGCCATCGAGATCGTAGCGGGAGAGGTCGACATTGACGTGATAGGAGAGCCGCGACAGGCCGGCCTCCGGCCGCACCAGATCCTCGAATGCCTTGTGGCGGGCAATGGCCTCGGCGCGCGTTTCCGCCACCACGACGGTGGCGGCGGGCAGCAGCCGCAGGGTCTCCGGGTCGCGTCCGTGGGCGGCGGCGCGGGCCTTCATGTCGGCATAGAAGGTGATGCCGCTTTCCAGCGATTCATGGCTGCAGAACACCACGTCGGCCCAGCGGGCGGCGAAGTCGCGCCCGGCGGGCGAGGCACCGGCCTGCACGATGACCGGATAACCCTGCGGCGGGCGAGGTACGGAGAGCGGCCCCTGCACCCTTACATAAGTGCCCTCGTAATCGACGCTTTCGACGGCTTCCGGGCGGCCGAAGACGCCGCTTTCCCGGTCGGCGATCAGGGCATCGTCGCCCCAGCTGTCCCAAAGCCGCGTCGTGGCCTGCAGCACTTCCTCGGCGCGGGCATAGCGCTCGGCGCGCGGTGGCAGGCGCTCCTGTCCGAAATTGCGCGCTTCGGCATCCTGAAAGCTGGTGACCACGTTCCACGCCGTCCGGCCGCCGCTGAGGTGATCGAGGGTGGCGAACGAGCGGGCGATGTTGAAAGGCTCATGGTAGCCGGTGGAAACGGTGGCCGCCAGTCCGAGATGGGTGGTGGCACCGGCCATGATGCCGAGCACGGTCATCGGATCGAGCCGGGGCGTGCCGGCGCCCCACTGCACGGCGGGGGAAAAGCTGCCGCCGAGGCTGCGCGGCATCGCCAGCGCATCGGGAATGAAGGCCATGTCGAACACGGCTTCTTCCAGCAGGCGCGCGGTGCGGGTGTAGTAGCCGGCGGAGAGGAAATCCGGATCGGCATCCGGGTGCCGCCAGCCGGCCGTGCCCTGCGGGCCGGCGTTCATGAAAGCGGCGAGGGACATCGGGCGTCTGGCGGCCATGGCGGGCATCTCCTCTCAGGCTTCGGCGGGATCGAGCAGGGACAGTTCGTCCACGAACGCCGTGGCGAAGGAGGCCGTGCCACGGGTGCGCGCGCCGGCCCGGCCTGCGGCCTCCGCATAGACCGCGTGGGCGGCCGCCGTGGCGAGCAGCGCATCGCCGCGCGGGGCGAGGAAGGCTGCGATCAGTGCACCCAGACTGCAGCCGGCCCCCGTCACCTGTGTCAGCCGCCGGTCGCCGCCCGGGACCGCGAACACGCGCTCGCCATCGGTAACATAGTCCGTCGGGCCGCTGACGGCGACGATGGCGCCGCTCTGGCGAGCCAGAGCGCGGATTGCCTCTACCGCGTCGTCGGATCGGGCGGTGGTTTCCACGCCCTTGCCGCCGGCGCCGGCCCCGGACAGGGCGATCAGTTCGCTGGCATTGCCGCGGATCACGGTCGGACGGAACGACAGCAGACCGCGAACCGTGAGATCGTAGATCGGTGCGCCGGCGCCGACCGCGACCGGATCGAGCACCCACGGCGTGCCGGCGGCATGCGCGCTCTTGGCCGTGCGGTTGAGGCTGGCTGGGTCGCTGCTCATCACTGCGGCGGTGTTGATCCACACGCCGCCGGCGGCCGCGGGAAAGGCCTCGGGCCAGTCTTCGGCAGCACCAATGGCCGGTCCGGCACCCACCGCCAGCAGGATGTTTGCACTGAGATTGGCCGCGATATAGTTCGTCAGGCCGTAGACGAAAGGTGCGGCCGACTTAAGGGCGGCGAGAGACTTTTTGACCTCTTGGTCATTCCAGGAAATTTGTTCCATTTTTCGCCCGAAATGAAGAATGACAGATCGAAATACGCGGTATTTCTCATTATCATTGATCGCTGGCCTGATAGCGTAAAGCGGCATTATTTTGCCACCTTAATAGCCAGTGGGCATGAGGGCGGATATGGAACCGGCCGGCGCGCGGGGCGCGCGGCCGGCCGGGCAAAAGCGGGTCTGCGGTCAGATCAGCGTGCCGTGTTGAGCCAGCCGTGGATGAAGCGCGCCATGACCTGCGTATAATCCACCAGCTGGTCGAGGCTCAGGGACTCATTCACGCTGTGGGCCTGCGACAGCTCGCCGGGACCGTAGATCGCCGCCGGAATGCCGGCATCTCCCATCCAGCCGCCATCGGTGACGCTGGGCGAAACCGTGACCGGGGCCGCCGCGCCCAGAACCGCCGCGTGGTCCGCCCCCAGCAGTTTCACCGCCGGGTGGGCCGGATCGACCTCCAGCGCGGGAAAGACCTCGCCGCGATCGATGATCATGGAAGTGCCGCCCCAGCGGAACGAGGGCGGATTGTCCCGCAGCCACGGATCAGCGGCGGCGACGGCCATCAGATGCGTCTCGATCTCGCGCACGATGTCGTCGTGGTGCTCGTTCGGATAATAATGCACGGTCACCCACAGGCGGCACTCGTCGGCGATGAAGGCTGCATGGCGGCCGCCTTCGATCACCGCCGGGTTGATGGTGGTGGATCCGAGAGGGCAGCCGGGATAGCTTTTCGTGACCGCCCAGTGCCGTTCGAGATCGTTGAGCCCGGCGATGATCTTCATCATCTTTTCAATGGCGCTGGCGCCCTTCAGGCCGCCGCCGGCGTGGATCATGTCGCGCCGGGTGCCGTCGTGGAAGGTCTGCGGGCTTTTCACCGTGATCCAGCCGGTGATGACGCCGCCCTGCCCCTGAATGGCCAGATCGGTGGTATCCACCACCACCGCGAAATCGGCGGTGTAGCCGCGCTGGCAGCATTGCAGCGTGCCCACTTCGCCCACTTCCTCGC
>DAIPYB010000023.1:0-4314 GCA_036782955.1 Pseudoxanthobacter sp.
AGACCACGCCGATGGCCTTGCCCGGCGCGGCACGACGGATGGCTTCGGCAATGGTTTCCTGACGCGGCTGATCGAGCGAGCTCTTGGCGCGGGTGGCGTAGACACCGAGGGCATTCACCGCCGACTTCTGGCCCGTCATGTAGGCCGACATGGTGTTGGCGCTGTCGGCGGCGATCGAGTCGGTGGACGAAGTGCCGATGAAGGCCATCGCCGGCAGGGTATCCATGTTGAGCTTGGCGTTGGCCTTGCCCTCGGTATTACCCTTGGACATGATGCGTGCGCCGGTACGCATGGAAACGGTCATGCCGTCGCCCAGCAGGAAGATGATGTTCTTCGCCCGCGCTTCCTTCGGCGTGCCGAACACGTCCCACTTCACGCTTTCACGATAAACCTTGCCGTCGGCACCCTTGCCCTCGGCGACGATCGTGTAGTTACCCGGAATTTCGATGGAAACGTGCTTGAGAACCAGCGACGAGCCGTCCTTGCCGTTCTCGTTTTCGATATAGACCGGCTTTTCCTTGAAGACATCGGCGAAGGGCTTGCCTTCGACCGTGAGGCTGATGTCGCCTTCCTTGACCACCGCCGGGAACTCGACCTTGAGGTCGAACTTGCCGCCGGACAGCAGAGTGGCGCGGTCGATGGGGAAAATCTTGGTGGCGGAGCCGTCGTCGGCTTCCAGCATCCGGGTCTCGCCGGTCTGGGCGAAAGCCGTGCCGGGAATGATGGCCGTGGCCGGGATGAGGGCAAGCGCAAGGGCTGCCAACCAGGAATGTCGCATGTCGTCCGCCAATTTTGCTGACAAGGGAAAGCCAGAAAACAGCTGCCCGGCCCGACAGATCGCGCGCCGGACAACAATTGCGGCGGAACATAGGCAGCGCGCATGTCAGCCCCGTGAACGCCGCCGGCTAAGAAGACGCCAGGGCACGACAAACGCATTGATAACGTTATAACATTTCACATCAAGGCCACAGCCTTCTCGCTGCCGGCAGAGGCACGCCCTTCAGCCGGCAGCGACGCTGCGCAAAACCCGGTCAGGGCAGATTGTCGCGGATATAGATTCCGATGCGGATGTGTTCCTGCCCCTCCACCAGCGGCACGCCCATGGCGTGGGCGACCAGCACGCGGGCGGCGGAGCGAATTTCATGGCCGGGGTTCTGGTCGATGACCACGTCCATCACGCCCGATGTCAGCCAGGCGCGGGAGTGGGCGGTCAGTTCGTGGCCGATGAACACCACGTCCTGCGCCCGGCCGCTCGCTTCCAGCGCAGCGACGATGCCGCGATTGCCGGCGCCGATGGAATAGATGCCGATCAGGTCCGGCCGCTCGGCCAGCAAATCGCCGGCGACGGAACGGTTCAGATCGAAATCGTCGCGCGTCTCGCGGGGTGGCAGCACCACCATGTCGGGGTAACGGGCCGAGACCACCTGCTGGAAGCCGAACAGCCGCTCCGCCTGATCGCGCAGCGCGAACGAACTGGCAATGACACCGATGGCGCCCTTGCGCCCCCTGTTGAGGCGCACCATCAGCGTGCCCGCCGTGCGCCCGGCGGCGGAGTTGTCGATGCCGACGAAGTGTTGCCGCCGCGAGGCGGGAACATCGGAAACCACGGTCACCACGGTCACGCAGCGCGCCACGAGCCCGTCGATGGCCTCGCGCACCGCCGGATGATCCAGCGCCACGAGCGCGACACCCTGATAGCCGGGATCGAGATTGTAGAGCGTTTCCGCCAGCACCAGCGGATCGAACACGTCCACGCGGCAGACATCGATTTCGGCGCGCTGGTCTGCCAGCCAGCCCGCCGCCGACGAGGCCTCGTTGACCAGCATGGTGGCGAAGGAATTGCTGCGGGTGGGCAGCAGGAAGCAGAACCGCAGCCGGGTTGCCCGCGCCAGACGGGCCGCCAGCGGATCGGGCCGGTAGCCGAGGCTTTCCACCGCTTCCTCGACCCTTCGCACGGTATCCGCCCGCACGCCCGGCCGACGATTGAGCACGCGGTCGACGGTTGCGACGCTCACACCCGCCTGTCGGGCGACATCCTGCAGCGTGGCGCGGCCCACTCCCCGATCCTCCAACAACGTTTCGCCGGCTCCGACGCAGGCCAAAACCCGACCGGAACCTTTTTTCTGCCTCGGACGCGTCTCGTCCGGCCAGAAATCCGCCAAGAATCCTGATTCGGACGGTTGCGCAAGAGGTCCTGAGCCGGCTCCCGCGGCGCGGACCGCCTGCGAACATGGCCCGCGCGGTGCGCCGCCGCAAGCCGGAAATGACACGATTTCATCATCCCGGTGATGTGCGCCACTCATGCGGCGTCAATGGCCGCGCATCCATCCTCGGGTCGGCCGGCACGGGTTGGCCGCCGGGTTGGCCTCGCCTATGCTGCTGCGACCGGATGCTTGATGGAACAGGGCGTTTTTCATGACCGAGCGCGAGACGGCTCCCGCCGCTGCCCCCGCCACCGCGGGCAGGGGCAGCCTCGATCCTGCCGACTGGACCGCCTTCCGCACCCTTGCCCACCGCATGCTTGACGACATGATCGACGCTGTCGCCCATGTCCGCGAGCGGCCGGTGTGGCAGCCCCTGCCGCCCGACCTGAGGGCGGAACTGCACACCCCCCTCGACGCCGCCCCGGCCGGACTGGATGCGGCCTATGACGATTTCCTCCGCCTCATCGCGCCTTATGCCACCGGCAACCAGCATCCGCTGTTCATGGGCTGGGTCCATGGCGGCGGCAACCCGGCGGCCATGCTGGGCGAAATGCTTTCGGCCGGCCTGAATGCCAATCTGGGCGGCCGCGACCACGCGCCCATCGAAGTGGAGCGGCAGGTGATCCGCTGGGCCGCCCGCGCGCTCGGCCTGCCGGAAACCGCTGGCGGCCTGCTGGTGACCGGCAGTTCGATGGCCAATTTCATGGCGGTGCTGGCCAGCCGGCGCCACATGCTGGGGCCGCAGGTGCGCCGGCGCGGTCTGGGCGAGGCCCATCTGGTGGCCTATGCGCAGGCCGGCGCCCATGCCTGCCTGCCGCGCGCCCTCGACATGGCCGGCATCGGCTCCGACTGCCTGCGCCGCATTCCCGCCGGCGAGGACCGGCGCATGAACGTGGCTGCTCTGGAAGCCCAGATCGCCGCCGATCTCGATGCCGGCCTGACGCCGTTTCTCATTGCCGGCACCGCGGGCACCGTCGATTCCGGCGCCATCGACGACCTGCCCGCGCTGGCGCGCATCGCCCGTGCACGGGGCCTGTGGTTCCATGTCGATGCTGCCTTCGGTGCCTTCGCGGCCCTGTCGCCGAAACTGAAAGGGCTGGTGGAAGGCATCGCCAATGCCGATTCCATCGCCTTCGATTTCCACAAATGGGGGCAGGTGCAATATGACGCCGGCTGCATTCTGGTGCGCGATCAGCAAACCCTGCTCGATACCTTCGCCCAGAACGCCGATTATCTGACGCAGGAAACCCGTGGCCTCGCGGCCGGCGCGCCATGGCCCTGCGACATGGGGCCCGACCTTTCGCGCGGTTTCCGGGCGCTGAAGGTGTGGATGACCATCCGCACCCACGGGGCGGAGGCGCTGGGCCGCGTGGTGGAGGAATGCTGCGCGCGTGCCGGCGAACTCGTGGCCCGGATCGCCGCCCATCCCGAACTGGAGCTGCTGGCCCCGGCCCCCCTCAACGTCGTGTGCTTCCGCGTGCGCGACGACGTGGATGCCGATACCCTCAACCACGATATCGTCATCGCCCTGCAGGAAAGCGGCGTGGCAGCCCCCTCGACCACGCGCATCGGCAAGACGCTCGCCATCCGCTGCGCCTTCGTCAACCACCGCACTGTCCCGGCCGACGTGGATCGTTTCGTCGCCGCCCTGCTGGCAACCGCCGGCAGGCTGCGCGCCGCCCGCACAGCCTGAAACGGCTCAGGCGGCGTGCGGCGTGGCCTGCGTGCCGGGCGCGGGCCCGCCATCGGACCCGGCATCCTGCGATCCGGCATCCTGCGATCCCTTGCCGGCCTGCTCGGCGGCGGGGGCGCCGTTCACCGCTTTGGCAGCCTTGCGCGGCGGTGTCTTGCCGCCAGCAGCTTTACCCGTCGCAGCCTTTCCTGCCACTGACTTGCCTGCCACTGATTTGCCGGCGGCCGGCTTCGCAGCCGCCTTGGCCTTGCCGCTCTTGCGCGGCGCTGCCTTTCCGGCAGGCGCCTTGTCGGCAGCCGTCTTGCCCGCCTCGACGCTGGCCACGCCGGTCTTTCCAGACGCAGTGCCGCCGTCGGTGCTCTTGGTGCCGGCCGATTTCCGGCTCGCAGCCTTGGCCTGCCCGGTCTTGCCAGCATC
>DAIPYB010000023.1:4414-14322 GCA_036782955.1 Pseudoxanthobacter sp.
CCGGAGCCGGTCTTGCCACCGCTGACATCCGCCGATGCCGAATTGCCGGCTTTGTCGCCCGTCTTGCCGGCAATTCCTCCGTCCTGCTGTTCGGCGATGCCGGAGACGACGGGTGCGGCCGCAACCGCCGGCGCAGGGTTGGCCTCCATTCCTGCGGTTCCCTTGGTCGGCGCCGCAGGCTCTGCGCCGGTCCCGCCGGCAGCCTTCTTCTTGCCGCCGGAAGACCGGGCCGCAGCCTTGCCGCTGCCTGCTGCGCCTGCCCCCTTGGGTGCAGGCGGCGGCGGCTCCGCGGTATCGATGGCGTTGCCGGCCGCGAAGCCCAGAATGAGCGCGGCGAGACCGTCTTCCTGCACGGCGGCGCTGGCATCGGCAGGGGCGAACCAGCGCCCCTCGCGCTCGTCCTTCTCCGGCCAGTCATCCAACTGGCCTTCGACGCGCATTGCGAACACCAGCACCATGCAGGGCACCAGTCCGCCGTTGGCCATGCGCTTGTCATAACCGTAGCTGCCGAGCAGGGTCTTGTCGGCCTTCCCCTTCAGGCCGGCCTCCTCATAGGCCTCCTGCTGCGCGGCCTCGCTTGCCGAGCGCCCTTTCATCGGCCAGCCCTTGGGGATGATCCAGCGGCGCGTTTCACGCGAGGTGATGAGATAAATGCTCACCGTGCCGTCCGCCTCGTGGCGAAACGGCAGCACACCCACCTGCTTGCGCGGCTTGCGCTGGTGCTTCTTGGACTGCGCCATCGTGTCTGGCCCACCCCGCCTTTTCTGCCATGCGCCGAACCGGGCCTGCAAAAGACCGGCCAGAAGCCCCGCCACCCCGCGAGGGCTTCCGGCCTGCTGTCCTTGTCCCCCGCGATCGCCGGCCGGCGCCGCCTCTTGCCTCCCGGCCGTCTTCCCTGCGGAAACGGCCTTTCGACGTTGAAACACAACTGAAATCGCGTGGGGCCGCCCTGATTCGCGGCGGTCCCACTGTTGTCTTGTCACCGATTCCGCCCGCGCCGGCCACCGCCATCGGGCGGCCACATGGTCGCGGGGGGAGGCAGCATCAGCCGACCGCGATCCAGGTCGTCTTCAGCTCGGTGTATTTATCGAAGGCATGGAGCGACTTGTCGCGCCCCATACCCGACTGTCCGAACCCACCGAACGGCACCGTGATGTCATCGGCATCGTAGCAGTTCACGTAGATCATGCCGGCGCGGATGGCCCGTGAGGTGCGGATGGCCGTGGTGATGTCGGCCGTCCAGACTGCCGCCGCCAGCCCGTAGATGGTGTCGTTGGCGATGCGGATCGCCTCGTCCACGCCATCGAAGGTAAGGGTGGCCAGCACCGGACCAAAGATCTCCTCCTGCGCGATACGCATGTTCGTGGTGACGCCGGTAAAGACGGTCGGCTGCACATAGAAGCCACCGGTTTCCGCCAGAGCCCGCGCGCCGCCCGCCGCCACCGTCGCACCCTCGCGCCGGCCGATGTCGATATAGTCGAGCACGCGTTCCATGTGCTTTTCCTCCACCAGCGCACCGACATCGGTCAGCGGGTCCAGCGGATCGCCCAGCCGGCGCGAACGGGCATGGGCCAGGAGGCGTTCCATGAACGGCTCCTCAATGGCCCGGTCCACCAGCAGCCGCGAGCCGGCGGTACACATTTCGCCCTGATTGAAGAAGATCGCGGAAGCCGCCGTGGCTGCGGCCTTGTCGAGGTCGGGGCAGTCGGCAAGGATGATGTGCGGGCTCTTGCCGCCACACTCCAGCCCGACGCGCTTCATGTTGGATTCGGACGAATAGCGCAGGAAATATTTACCGACCTCGGTGGAGCCGGTGAACGCCACGGCATCCACGTCCATGTGCAGGCCCAGTGCCTTGCCGGCGGTGTGGCCGAAACCGGGCACCACGTTCAGCACACCGTCCGGCAGGCCCGCCTCGGCGAAAAGCCGCGCCAGACGCAGCGCCGTCAGCGGGCTCTGCTCGGCCGGCTTCAGCACCACCGAATTGCCGGCGGCCAGCGCCGGGGCGATCTTCCACATCGCCATGATCATGGGGAAGTTCCACGGCACCACCGCGCCGACCACGCCAACCGGCTCGCGCGTGATCAGCGCCAGGGCGCCGGGGCCGGTCGGGGCGATCTCGTCGTAGACCTTGTCGATGGCTTCCGCGAACCAGCGCAGCGCGCGCACGGTGGCCGGAACGTCCACGGCCAGCGAGTCGCCTATGGGCTTGCCCATGTCCAGCGTCTCGGTCAGGGCCAGTTCCTCGGCATCGCGCTCGATCAGGTCGGCCGCCCGCAACAGTACCCGCTTGCGCGCGCCCGGCGGCTGGTTGCGCCAGCGCCCGTCCGTGAAGGCCGCACGGGCGGCGGCGACCGCCCGGTCGATATCCGCGCTGTCGCAGGCGGCGACATGGGCGATCACCCGACCGTCCACAGGGCTGATTCGGGCGAAGGTTTCCCCGGAAAGCGCCGCGGCATCCCGTCCGCCGATGAAGGCGGCCTCCGGCAGGCTGAGGGTGGCGGCACGGGCATGCCAGTCGATCTTCTGCGGGGCCGTCATGATGCACCTTGATGAAACGGGCTGCCGCCGGCAGCCACCTGACTGGGCGCAGCATGCGCGCTGAAGCCCGGCGCTGGCAAGAATGCCCCGCCGGACGGGCGCCACGCACACGGAACCGCACTGCTCACACTCTCGGCCGATTCCCAGCGACGGGCTTCCGCATTATGGTCTTCCGCCCGGATGGACGGGCCACAACGGAGTTCTGGTGTCATGAGACCGGTTATCGGGGTCGTCTGCGACGTCAAGGAAAGCGCAGGCCACCGCATCCACGCCGTCACCGAGAAATATCTCTACGCGGTCGCGGAAGGTGCCGGTGCCATGACGCTGATGATACCCGCCCGTCTCAGCGACACCGACGGCCGCCCGGCGCCGACCGCGCCGGACTTTACGGCGCTGCTTTCTGTGATGGACGGCATCTTTCTGCCGGGCAGCCCGTCCAACGTCGAGCCGGCGCACTATGGCAGCCGGCTCACCGACCCCGCATCGCCGGCCGATCCCGACCGCGACAAGGTCACGCTTGCCCTCATCCGCGCGGCGATTGCCGCGCGCGTGCCGGTGTTCGGCGTCTGTCGCGGCTTTCAGGAAATGAACGTGGCGCTGGGCGGCAGCCTGCACCAGAAGGTGCACGAGCAGCCCGGCCACGACGACCACCGCGAGGACAAGACCCGCCCGGTCGCGGAGCAATATGGCCCGGCCCACGCGGTGTCGCTCACGCCCGGCGGCCTGCTGGCCGGGCTCGCCGGCAGCACGCGCTGGCAGGTGAACTCATTGCACGGACAGGGGATCAGCCGGCTGGCACCGCGCCTGTGGGTGGAAGCCAGCGCCCCGGACGGCCTGGTGGAGGCTTTTCGCCTGCCGGATGCCGGCTTCGCGCTCGGCGTGCAGTGGCACCCGGAATGGCGCTTCTGGGAGGACCAGCTTTCCAAGGGTATGTTCGCCGCCTTCGGCGATGCCGCCCGCGCCCGGCAGGCAGCCCGCTAAACGCCGGGCAATTACCGACGTCGACCTGCGGACGGGACCGGCTCAAGCATCACTCGCGCCGCAGGATCCAGTCATAGAACAGGCTGGCCCACTTCTGCGGCCGGAAATCGCGCTTCAGCGCCTCCGGGTCGTAGTCTTCCTCCACCCATTGCAGCAGGCCCTTGCCGCGCGCCTCGCCCTCGTCGCGGTAACGGTCGAGGAAGGCATCGAGAATGCCGGCGCGGCTGGCGCGCATGTGGCCATAGGCCAGCCTGAGCTGGCGCTTGGCTTCCGCGACCGGCCGCCCCTCGCGCAGGATCAGGTAAAGCGCCGCCCCGAAGCCGGCCCGGTCGGCACCGGACTTGCAGTGGATCAGCGCCGGATATTCGATGCGCGCGAAAAGATCGGCCGCCGCCCGCACCGTTTCCCTGGCGGGGGCAAGGCGGGTGCGGAACGGCAGTTCCACCAGCGTCAGCCCGGCCTCGTGGCAGGCTTCCTGCTCAAGCGGCCACGCCCCCATCTCACGTCCGCCGCGCAGGTTCACCACCGTGCGCCCGCCCTCGGCGGCGAAGCGGCGGAAATCCGCCGGCGCCGGCTGCGCGGCGCGATAGAGCTGCCCGCCGACGCGGTGGCGGTTGAGATAGACAAGGCGAATGAAACCGTGATCGGCGAAAATCAGATCCAGCCACGCCCGCAGCCGCGCCCCGCGGGCGGCAAGCTGGGGCTGCGGCACGGCCATGTTGACCGGCGGAGGAACGGGACTGGCGGCGGCGGTCATGGAGAGCGGGCTTCCCGGGGACTGTGTCTCGCGCGTCATTTCGCGGCGAGATTTAAGGTCTCGTGGCCGGTTTGACCAGTCGTCACCCGCCGGCCAGCCGGCAGGCGCGACAAGCAACCATAATTTTGCCGTCGTCATGCAACGCGCGCTTGAGCCGGCCGGCGCGGTTCGCTATGCCGGCCAGAGGGGTGCGCATGGCGCGCCCGCACGCAGGGCGCGGAAAGGTTCTCCGCAGCGGCCCCGTAGGCAGGCGGAAGAAGGCGGCGCAATGGCGAAATGCGTTCTCGGCGTGATCGGCGGCTCGGGCATCTATGACCTGCCGGGTCTTGAAGACGCCCGATGGGAAGAAATCGAAAGCCCGTGGGGACGCCCGTCGGATGCGGTGCGCCGTGGCCGCTACGCCGGCCGCGAGGTCGTATTCCTGCCGCGCCACGGCCGGGGCCACCGGGTTTCGCCGACCGATATCAACTACCGCGCCAATATCGACATCCTGAAGCGCGCCGGCGTCACCGACCTGATATCCCTGTCGGCCTGCGGATCGCTGAAGGAGGAGCTGGCGCCGGGCACCTTCGTCATCGTCGACCAGTTCATCGACCGCACCTTCGCCCGCAACAAAAGCTTCTTCGGCGCCGGCTGCGTGGCTCATGTGCCCTTCGGCGATCCCGTCAGCCCGCGGCTGGCCGACCAGCTGGAAGCCGCTGCCCGTGCCGCCGCCCCGTCTGTGGTGCGGGGCGGCACCTATCTGGTGATGGAAGGGCCGCAGTTCTCCACGCGGGCGGAATCCAATCTCTATCGCAGCTGGGGCTGCAGCGTGATCGGCATGACCGCGATGCCCGAGGCCAAGCTCGCCCGCGAGGCGGAAATCTGCTACGCCACACTCGCCATGGTGACCGATTATGACTGCTGGCACGAGACCCACGGCGAAGTGGACGTGCCGGCGGTGATCCGCGTCCTGAACGAGAATGCGCACCATGCCCGCGACACCGTGGCCGGCCTGCTGAAGGCACTGCCCGAGGACCATGAGCCCTGCCCGGCCGGTTCCGACCGTGCCCTCGAATATGCCATCATGACTGCCCCCGGCGCGCGCGATCCTGCCCTGCTCGCCCGGCTCGATGCTGTCGCCGGCCGCGTGCTGCATCGTCCGGCGGCCGTCTGAACCCGCCGCCGCCCGATGCGAGAACTGCTTCGTTCCCTTCCCCTTCCGGACAACGGCGCCACCGCCGCCTGACGAGAGTTCCACAGCACAATGCCGCCTTCGGCCGTCACAGACAGCGCCCCGTCCACGCTGAAATCGCTGGTGCGCACCATTCCCGACTACCCCAAGCCGGGCGTGATGTTCCGCGACATCACCACTCTCATCGCCGCGCCGGAAGGTCTGGCCGGGGCAGTTGAGGGGTTGATCGCGCCGTTTCGCGACAGCGGCGTCACGCTGGTGACGGGCATCGAGGCGCGCGGCTTCATTCTGGGCGGCGCGGCCGCTCACGCGCTCGGCGTCGGCTTCGTGCCTATCCGCAAGAAGGGCAAGCTGCCGGCCAGGACCATCGGGCAGGACTACGCCCTCGAATATGGCGTCGATACCATCGAGGTCCACGCCGATGCCATCCGCGCCGGCGACCGGGTGCTGGTGATCGACGATCTCATCGCCACCGGCGGCACGGCAGAGGCCGCGGTCGATCTGGTGCGCCGTTCCGGCGGCACGGTAGTGGCCGCCGCCTTTGTCATCGACCTGCCCGATCTCGGCGGCGCTGCGCGTCTTGTCGCCCGGGACGTGACGGTCCACACGCTGATCGCCTTCGAGGGAGACTGATCCGATGATGATCCTGCGCTATTCGCCCGCCTCCCCGTTCAGCCGCAAGGTGCGGATGGCGCTGGCCGTGACCGGCCTCGCCGACCGGGCGAAGGCCGAGATCGTGGACACCCGCGCTCCCGACCCCTCGTTCTTCAGCGAAAACCCGCTCGGCAAGATCCCCGTTCTGGTGCGCGAGAACGGCGGCAGCCTGTTCGATTCCGCCGTCATCACCGGCTATCTCGATACGCTTTCCGGCGGCGGAACCCTGCTGCCGGCTGAGCCGGAGGCACGCCTTGCCACGCTGAAGCTGGAGGCGCTGGCCGACGGCCTGCTCGATGCCGCGCTGCTTCAGGTTTATGAAAACCGCTACCGACCCGAAGCCCGCCGTCATGCCGACTGGGTGGCATGGCAGGCCGGCAAAGTCGCCCGCGTGCTCGATTATCTGGATGATGCGGCGCTGCCCGATGCGCCCTTTACCGATGTCGGCTCGCTGGCACTGGCCTCGGCGCTCGGCTATCTGGACCTGCGCTTCGACGGGCGCTGGCGCACCCATCATGCCCGGCTGGTGGAATGGCTGGACCGCTTCGCCGCCGCCGTTCCCGCCTTTGCCCTGACGGACCCGGAGCGGGCCTGACACGAAAACGCGGTGCCCGCCCTGCCGGGCGGCACCGCGTGTTTCAGTGCGTGGTGCCTCAGGCTGCTGCCCGGCCTCAGAACTTGTAGCCGACGCCTGCCCGCAGCACGCCCTGATCGAACGAGGCCTTCGCCGCCGGGCCGACCGAGAAATCGGCATCCGCATAGCCGGTGTAGATGAACTCCGCGCGGGTGGTGAAGTGCTGCGTCACCAGCGCCTCGGCGCCGAGGCCCACGGCATAGCCTACCAGCGTCTGGCTGTTGGAGGCATTGGCTGCCGACATTTCCACGCCGTTGAACGACAGGCCGGCCGTGCCGTAGACGAGGAAGCGATCGAATGCCACGCCGGCGCGACCGCGGGCACTGATCTGCCAGTCGGAACGCAGGGTAACCTCTGTCACCCCCAGGTCCTTCTTGTCGCTCAGGCCGTTCCACGTCGCATCGGCCTCGAGGCCCGCCACCAGCATCGGCGTCAGGGTAAAGTTGATGCCGCCGACAATGCCGCCGGCGGCGCCTTGCGGCTTCAGGGTGTTGGAGAACAGGCTGTAGTCGACATCCGACGAGCCCCAGCCATAACCGACCACGCCGCCGACATAGGCCCCGCTCCAGTCGAAGGTGCCCATCGGCGCCGCTGGCGGGGCGCCGTAGCCATAGGCGGGCACCTGCGCGCCGGTCGAGGAATCCATCGTGGATGAGGGGTCGTAATACTGCGCCAGAGCCGGCAGCGGCAGAAGGACGGGACCGGCGACCGATACCACGGTCGCCAGACCGGAAAGGGCCTGCAGGGTACGCTTCATCATTAATCGGCTCCGCTACGCAACACTCGAAGGACAGGCAGAAAATGCGCCCACGCCCGACCTGCCCCGTCGTCACGACAAGGCAGATGCAGGCCCGTGCCCCCAAGCCGCATCCGGCAGACAACATCCGGCCGTCTGCGAAAGATGCGCTTTGATGCTTTGCGATCAAGCTTCGTTCACCAACCGCCTTGCAGCGTGGTCAACAGCCGATTAACGCCCCGCCCTCCGTTCAGGCGACCGTCAGCACGATCTTGCCGATGTGGGCGGAAGATTCCATCCGCGCATGGGCAGCGGCGGCCTCTGCCAGCGGGAAGGTGGAATCGATCAGCGGCCGCACGCGGCCTTCTTCCACCAGCGGCCAGACCTTCTCCCGCAGGGCGGCGGCAATGGCCGCCTTGAACGGCGCCTCGCGGGCTCGCAGGGTAGAGCCGGTGTGCGTCAGCCGCTTCAGCATCAGCCGGGTGAAATCGACCGTGGAACGCCCGCCCAGCGTGGCGATCTGCACGATGCGTCCTTCCACCGCCGCAGCCTTCCAGTTCTTCTCCACATAGTCGCCGGCAATCATGTCGAGGATGACATTCACGCCGCGCCCGCCGGTTTCCGTCTTGATGACTTCGGCAAAATCCTCGGTGCGGTAGTTGATGGCCCGGTCGGCGCCGAGCTTTTCAATCGCCGCGCACTTTTCCGGTGAACCGGCGGTGGCGAACACCCGCGCGCCGAACGCATGAGCAAGCTGGATGGCCGTGGTGCCGATGCCCGACGTGCCGCCGTGGACGAGAAAGCTCTCGCCCGGCTTCAGGCCTGCGCGGTCGAACACATTGGACCAGACCGTGAAGAACGTCTCCGGCAGCGCCGCCGCCTCCACCAGCGTCAGCCCCTTCGGCACCGGCAGGGTACAGGCGACCTCCGCCGTGCAATATTCCGCATAGCCGCCACCGGAAACCAGCGCCGTCACCCGGTCGCCGGGCGCGAAGCCGGACACCCCCTCGCCCAGCGCAACCACGGTACCGGCGATCTCCAGGCCCGGAATGTCGGAAGCTCCCTTCGGCGGCGGATAATTGCCCTGCCGCTGCACCACGTCCGGCCGGTTGACGCCGGCGGCCGCCACTTTCACCAGCACCTCGCCCGCACGCGGACGCGGCACCGGCCGCGTCTCCGGCACCAGTGCCTCCGGGCCGCCCGGAACGGGAATGGCGATGGCAGTCATGGTTTCGGGCAGGGTTGCAGTTTCAGGCAGGGTCTCGGCCATTTCGTGCGCTCCGTCTTTATCTCTGCGTCTGAGGGGCGTTTCCCGGTCCGTGCAGATGTGCCACCGGCAGCCGGCGCGGTCGAGCCCGCCGGCTCGCCCAACCCGGCGACAGATGGCCCCGCCCCGATCCGCCACGCCGGATCTGCCCGGCGTTTCACCGTCTCCCTGAACGCCCTATCCTTTTGTCCGGGCGCGTTTCTCCATGCGCCTCCGCACGAAAAAGCTCTAGGATGGCGCGTCCCGACCCGTTGAGGAGCCTGCCTCCATGTCCGACGACGACGCCCCCGCCCGAAAGCCGCTCCGGCACAGTCTCGGCGAAGACCTTTCCCGGCTGTCCGTCAGCGAACTTGCCGCTCTCGTGGCGGCCCTTGAGGAAGAGACCGCGCGGGTGAGGTCAGCGATGGACGCACGGCAGGCGACACAGGCCGCCGCCGCCGCCCTTTTCCGGCTCTGAACCGCGCGGGCGGCCGCCCTGCGAATCGGTAAACGCGTGCCCACACGCTTTAACCGGATGTTAGCCGTGTGCCGGCTTTGGTGGGGATGCCGTGGGGACCGCTGTTGTCCCGCCGTCGCCACGGCCGGGCCGTGACACGGGCACCGAACTGCGGCCCGGCGGATTCAGCGCCGGATTCCAAGGCATTGCGCCGACGCAAGCCTTTTCGGCCCGGCGAGCGTCATCCCTTTGCGCCGACTCCCCTTTTCGGCCACGAGCCGCTAGTAGATCGGGCACGGAAGCAATCCGCGGGCGCCCCGGCGCCTGCAACGCTTCATCCCGTTGCCACGCTTGAAACCGGCCCGATCGCCTTGTCCCGCTTGCTGTTCGACGAAATCATCGCCCTGCGCATGGCGGCCGCCTCGCTTCCCGCGGGATCGAGCCGCACGCGGATCGATGCGCGCCTCGACCGCATCGCCGGGCTGGCACTGATCGGCGACATGGAAGAGAGCGGCGATATTCCTGCCGAGCGCGCTGCCGCCGAGCGCCGCCGCATCGCAGGCGAAAGCCCGCTTGCCTGCGAGGCCGCCGACGAAAGCACCGGCCTGTTCGCCGATCCCCGCCTCGACGGACTCGAACGGCGCATCGCCGCCATCGAAGCCGCTCTCGGCGCCGGACCGGAGCGCCCGCAGCAGCCGGGCCGGCCCCGCCTGCGCCTGATCCGGGGC
>DAIPYB010000024.1:0-5181 GCA_036782955.1 Pseudoxanthobacter sp.
GTGTCGGTGCCGCGGAACGGGCGCGCCGTGCCGATGCACTTCTGAGCGAGGTCGGCCTCTCGGGGGCGGGCGACAAGCCTGTCTGGGCGCTTTCCGGCGGCATGCGCCAGCGAGTGGGCCTGGCACGCGCACTTGCGGCGGAACCGAAGTTCCTGCTGATGGATGAGCCGCTCGGCGCACTCGATGCCATGACGCGCGCACGCATGCAGGGGCTGCTTCTGAAGGTGTGGGCGGATAGCGGAACCGGTGTCCTGCTCATTACCCACGGGGTGGAAGAGGCGCTGTTCCTTGCCACGCGCATCATCGTCATGGAGCCGGGGCCGGGGCGCATCGTGCGCGAAGCGCGGTTCGATTTCGGTCGCCGGGTTCTGGCGGGCGAGCCGGCGCGGGCGGTGCGCGCTGCACCGGCGTTTATTGCTGCCCGCGAGGCTGTCCTCGACTGGGTATTCGGCCGCGAAGAAGCCTGAGAGCCACGGAGACACAAGCCATGTCGCAGATCGGGGAGATTTCCGCCGGGGCCGTGCTGGAAACCGCCGCCGCCCTCGCGCCGCCGGTGGCCGAAAGCACGCCGCAGCGCCGGCGACGCTTCTTCGTCCGGCCCGGGCTTTCCGGCACCATCTCGCTGGCGGTGATCGTGGCGCTTCTCGCGCTGTGGTGGCTGGCGGCGGCGAGGGAGTGGGTGGCGCCGTTGTTCCTCCCGGCGCCATGGGACGTGGCTGCCCGGCTGGTCAGCGTGTGGCGGGAGGGATTTGCCGATGCCACGCTTGCCGAGCACCTCGGCGCCAGCCTCGGCCGGGTATTTGCGGCGCTGCTCCTGTCGGTGGCGGTGGCAATCCCCATCGGACTGGCCATCGGCCTCAGCCCGGTCGGCCGCGGGCTGTTCGATCCCATCATCGAATTCCTGCGGCCTATTCCGCCGCTGGCCTACCTGCCTCTTGTCGTCATCTGGCTGGGCATCGGCGAACCGGCAAAAGTGGTCGTGATCGCGCTTGCCATGCTGGCGCCGATCGTCATTGCCACGGCGGCCGGCGTGCGCTCCGTTTCCACGAGCCGGATCAATGCTGCCCGTGCTTTCGGCGCCTCGCCGTGGCAGGTAGCACGGTTCGTCGTGTTGCCGGGGGCGCTGCCGGATATCCTGACCGGCGTCCGCATCGCGCTCGGCGCGGGCTGGTCCACGCTGGTTGCCGCGGAACTGATTGCGGCTACGCGCGGCCTCGGCTTCATGATCCAGTCAGCCGCCAATTTTCTGGTTACCGATGTGGTGGTAATGGGCATCTTCATCATTGCCGCCATCGCGTTCGCGCTGGAGGCGGGATTACGCTTTCTGCAGCGCCGGCTGGTGCCGTGGGCCGGCCGGGACTGATGTGCGCAGCGGCGGGGCCGAGACCCCGCCGCCATTGTCGTGTTGTGCCTCAGAGTGTCAGGCGCTGGCCTTGTCCAGCAGTGCAAGAGCTTCGGGAGAGAGCTTCAGGGTCGCCGCGCGGGCGAAGCTTGCGACCTGCGCGATGCTGGTGGCGCTGGCGATCGGGGCGGTTACGCCCTTCTGGGCAATGAGCCATGCGAGGGCGACTTCGGCCGGCGTGGCGCTCAGTTCGCCCGCCACCTCGTCCAGCGCCTTCAGGATGCCGAAGCCGTGAGGCGTCAGGTATTTTTCCACGCCATGGCCGCGGGCCTTGCCTGTGGCATCGCCGGCTGCGCGGTACTTGCCGGAAAGAAAGCCCGAGGCGAGGCTGAAATAGGTGACGACGCCGAGGCCCTCGGCAACCGCCAGATCGCGCAGCGGCCCCTCGAAGCTGCCGCGTGCGGCGAGACTGTATTCCGGCTGCACCACCTGATAGGCGGGCAGGCTTTCACGGCGGGCAACCGCCAGTGCTTCGCCCAGCAGCTTGGCATCGTAGTTCGAGGCGCCGATCGCCCGGATTTTGCCGGCCTTCAGCAATTTTTCATAGGCGCCCAGCGTCTCGACGTGGGTAGCGTCCGGGTCGGGCCAATGGGAAAAATAAAGGTCGATCGTCTCAATGCCCAGCCGGGCGAGGGAATCCTCGGCAGCCTGCAGAATCCAGCGCTCCGAAAGCCCCTTCTTTTCCGGCGAACCGAGATCGGAGCCCACTTTCGTGAAGATCGTCACCTTGTCGCGCACGCCGGGGCGCGCCTTCAGCCAGTTGCCGATGATGGTCTCCGACTCGCCCCCCTTGTTGCCCGGCGCCCAGAGCGAATAGACGTCCGCGGTGTCGATGGCGTTGAAGCCATGGTCGACGAAGGCATCGAGAACGGCAAAGCTGGTCTTTTCGTCGATGGTCCAGCCGAACACGTTGCCGCCGAAGACGATGGGCGCAATGGAGAGGCCGGAGGAGCCGAGAGGGCGCAGTGTCATGGATTTTATCCGCATTGGAACAGACTGACCGGGGCTGAGGGTGAGCCTTTCGCCGGGCGGCGGCAAGGCCGGAAACGCGCGTGCGGCGGCCATCCGGGAGCATGGATTTGCCCGCCCGGACCCGATATCGTGCCATGAGACAGTCTGGCAGCGTGAAGGGGCGTGGGCGATGGATGCGGCAACGGGTGCGGTGCGTGCGGAAGTTGGCTTTGTGGTCTTCCCCGGCGTGCAGCAGCTCGACCTGACGGGGCCTTATGAGGTTCTGGCCTCGGCTGCCGGTGTGCGGGTGCATCTCATCGGGTGCGATGCTACGCCGGTGATGTCATCCACCGGGCTGATATTTCATCCCACGGTCATGCTGGCCGAATGCCCGCCGCTCGATGTCCTGTGCGTGCCCGGCGGCGTCGGTGTCGGTGCGCTGATGGAGGACGAGGCATTTCTTGCCGCGCTGACGGCGCTGGCGCTGCGAAGCCGCTTTGTCACCGCGGTGTGCACCGGTGCGCTCGTTCTGGGGGCTGCCGGCCTGCTGCGTGGCCGGCGCGCGACGACGCACTGGAACGCGCACGATTTTCTCGCGGCCTTCGGCGCTGAGCCGGTGCCGGCGCGCGTGGTGCGCGATGGCAATGTCATCACCTCGGCGGGTGTGACATCCGGCATCGATTTCGCTTTTACCCTCGTGGCCGAACTCTTCGGTGCGGCAGAGGCGCAGGCGGTTCAGCTGGCGATGGAATATGCCCCCGAGCCGCCGTTTTCCGCCGGCACGCCGCAGACGGCCCCGGCGGAGGTGCTGGCGCGCACCAAGGCGCGCTTCGCGACCATGCGTGCCGACCGCGCGGCGCTCGTCAGCCGTCTTTCTGGCAGGGCTGGCGACTGAGCGCCCTCAGGCGCGGTAATCCGGCTCGGCGCGGTCGAGCTGCCGTTTGATGCTCTCCAGATGCAGTCGGGCGCTTTCGGCATCGCCGGCGCGCATCTGGCGGGCGGTTTTCTCTGCCACCTCTGCCGGCACGGGCACCAGCGGCCGACCGGTGGACATGGCGCGGACCTGCACTTCGGCCGCCCGTTCCAGATAATAGAGATCGTCGAAGGCCTCGGCGATGGAACGCCCCAGCACCATGACACCGTGGCTGCGCATGAACACGATGTCGGCCTCGCCGATGGCTTGGGCGATGCGTGCACCTTCGCTGTCGTCGAGTGCGAGGCCGTTATAGGTTTCGTCCACGGCGGTGCGGCCGTAGAACTTCAGGGCTGTCTGCCCGGCCCAGACGAACGGATCCCCCGCCGTCATGGCAAGCGCGGTGGCAAACGGCATGTGGGTGTGGAAGGCGGCCACGGCCTGCGGCAGATGCCGGTGCAACTGCGCGTGAATATAGAACGCGGTCGCCTCCGGCTGGCCTTCGCCGGCAACCACATGGCCGTCGTGGTCGCAGATGAGCAGGCTCGACGCCGTCACCTCGCTGAAGGCCCAGCCATAGGGATTGACGAGAAACAGGTCGCGGTGGCCCGGCACGACGGCGGAGAAATGGTTGCAGATGCCTTCCGCCAGTCCCAGTCGCGCCGCCCAGCGGAACGATGCGGCCAGATCGATCCGCGCGGCCACGATGGCCTCGCTGTCGAGCGGCAGGTTGCGAAGCACCGCCGGGGCGGCCGGGTCGATGGTCAGTTCGTGGGCCATGGCGCGAGGCGGGCTTTCCTGCTGATTGCGGGTGCCGGTGTCGGCAGCCCCCTTTATCGGCCGGATGGGGGCGACTGTCACCTTCGGCCGGGCGGCATCATCCCATGCGCTCGGAGGCGAACGAACCGGGGCTCGGCGGAAATACGATGGTGCGAGAGCCGTTGAGGAAAACCCGGTGGTTGATGTGGGCGTGGATGGCACGGGCCAGCACGCGGGCTTCCACGTCGCGGCCGATGGAAACATAGTCGGCCGGGTTCTGCGCGTGGGTCACCACGGCCACGTCCTGCTCGACGATCGGGCCTTCGTCGAGGTCGGCCGTCACATAATGCGCCGTTGCCCCGATCAGCTTCACGCCGCGCTCATAGGCCTGCTTGTAGGGGTTGGCGCCCTTGAAGCTCGGCAGGAACGAGTGGTGGATGTTGATGATGCGGCCCGACATCTCCGTGCACAGCCGGTCCGACAGAACCTGCATGTAGCGCGCCAGCACCACCAGCTCCGTGCCGGTGTTGTGGACGATATCCAGCAGTCGGTCCTCCGCCGCCGTCTTGTTTCCCGACGACACCGGAATGTAGTGAAATGGAATGTCGTGGTTGACCACGACCTTCTGATAATCGAAGTGGTTGGAGACGACCCCGACGATATCGATGTGCAGCGCACCGATCTTCCAGCGATAGAGCAGGTCGTTCAGGCAATGCCCGAAGCGCGAGACCATGAGCAGCACTTTCATGCGCTCACTGGCGCGGTGAAAGCGATAGTCGAGCGCGAGCGGGGTGGCGATGGGCTCGAAGCCGTCGCGGATGGCCTCGAACGGGACGCCGTCCTCGGAATCGAATCCGACGCGCATGAAGAAGCGGCCGTTGTCGAGATCGTCGAACTGGACGCTGTCGATGATGTTGCAACCCTGCGCGGCCAGATAGCCGGAAATGGCCGCGACAATGCCACGGCGGGAAGGGCAGGTGACGGTGAGGACGAACTGGCTCATCGCGCGGGCACCGGAAGCATGGAAAACGGGACGCCCTGCATAGGCGCCGGAGACGGCCACAGGCAAGGATCCATCCGACATGCTTTGGCCACCGCAGGCCTCGCCGTCATCGATCTTGCTTTCGTGGGGCTTGCCTTGGTGGTTCTTGTCTTG
>DAIPYB010000024.1:5281-14315 GCA_036782955.1 Pseudoxanthobacter sp.
GTGTCGTGTTCCCAGCGGGTGAACTGACTGCAATAGGTCGTCCACTCGTCATGCTTGAGTTTCAGGAACGCGGCCGAGAAGTCCGTGCCGATGGCCGCCTGCAGGGCCTTGTCCGCCTCGAAAGCCCGCAGCGCATCGAGGAGGTTCAGAGGCAGCTTCGGCGCGTCGGCGGCCAGATGGCCTTCGCGGTACATGTCGAGGTCGGAGTGGGGCCCGGGATCGGCATTCGTTGCCAGTCCGCTGAGGCCGGCGGCGATGATGACGGCCTGCAGCAGATAGGGGTTGGCGGCACCGTCCGGCAGGCGCAGCTCGAAGCGGCCGGGGCCGGGCACGCGCACCATGTGGGTGCGGTTGTTGCCCGTCCACGTCACCGAATTGGGCGCCCATGTCGCGCCGGAAACGGTGCGCGGGGCGTTGATGCGCTTGTAGGAGTTTACCGTCGGGTTGGTGAGTGCTGCGATGGCCGTGGCGTGGGCCATGATGCCACCGAGAAAGCCGCGGCCGCGTGCGGAAAGACCAAAGGGCATGTCGTTGTCGGCGAAGGCGTTTTCCGTGCCTTCGCGGTTCCAGACCGAGATGTGGCAGTGGCAGCCGTTGCCCGTCAGCTTTGCGAAAGGCTTGGGCATGAAGGTGGCGCGCAGTCCGTGCTTTTCGGCAATGGACTTGACCATGAACTTGAAGAACGAATGCTTGTCGGCCGTCGCCAGAGCATTGTCGAACTTCCAGTTCATCTCGAACTGGCCGTTGGCATCCTCGTGATCGTTCTGGTAGGGCTCCCAGCCCAGCTCCAGCATGCTGTCGCAGATTTCTGCGATCACGTCATAGCGGCGCATCAGCGCCTGCTGGTCGTAGCAGGGCTTGTCGGCGGTATCGAAGCCGTCGGAGATGGCATTGCCGTCCGGGGCGATCAGAAAGAACTCGGGTTCGACGCCGGTCTTGACGCTGAAGCCTGCGGCGGCGGCCTTTTCCGCCTGCCGTTTCAGCACCACGCGCGGCGCCTGCTCCACCGGCCGGCCTTCCATGGTGCAGTCGGCGGCGACCCACGCCACGTCCTTCTTCCACGGCAACTGGATGACCGAGGCCGGATCGGGCACGGCCAGAATGTCGGGATGGGCGGGGGTGAGATCGAGCCAGGTGGCGAAACCGGCGAAGCCCGCGCCTTCCTCCTGCATGGCGGCGATGGCGGCGGCTGGCACCAGCTTGGCGCGCTGGCCGCCGAACAGGTCGGTGTAGCTGATCAGGAAATAGCGAATGCCGCGCTCGGCGGCAAAAGCGGCAAGATCGGTCGTCACGGCGCGGTTCCCCTCTGCAGGCTGCGCACTTGCGAGATATGGATGGAAGGTTTTGTTTTTTGATTTTTGTGGTCGCGGGTCCGGGCCGGCCATGTGACACCGGCCCGGACGAAGCCTGCGCGATGGGTGCAGGTCGGTCAGAAGCCGGCCTTGCCGGGATACCACTCGGTGCCCGCCAGCGGCACGCGGGCCATGGCGGCGGCCTCCAGCGTCAGCGCCACGAGGTCTTCCGGCTCCAGATTATGCAGCTTGTTGTGGCCGCAGGCCCGCGCGATGGTCTGCGCTTCAAGCGTCATGACCTTCAGGTAGTTGGCGAGGCGACGACCGGCGGCAACGGGGTCGAGACGGGCGGCGAGTTCGGGGTCCTGCGTGGTAATGCCAGCCGGATCGCGGCCTTCGTGCCAGTCGTCATAGGCGCCGGCGGTGGAGCCGAGAGCCTGATATTCGGCCTCCCACTTCGGGTCGTTGTCGCCGATTGCCACCAGCGCGGCGGTGCCGATCGAAACGGCATCTGCGCCAAGCGCCAGCGCCTTGGCGACATCGGCGCCGTTGCGCACGCCGCCCGAGACGACGAGCTGAACCTTGCGGTGCAGGCCGAGGTCCTGCAGCGCCTGCACTGCGGGGCGGATGCAGGCCAGTATCGGCTGGCCGACATGCTCGATGAATACGTCCTGCGTGGCCGCGGTGCCGCCCTGCATGCCATCCAGCACCACCACGTCGGCGCCGGCCTTGACCGCGAGCGCGGTGTCATAATAGGGCCGGGCACCGCCCACCTTGATATAGATGGGTTTTTCCCAGTCGGTGATCTCGCGCAGTTCGAGGATCTTGATCTCCAGATCGTCCGGGCCGGTCCAGTCCGGGTGGCGGCAGGCAGAGCGCTGGTCGATGCCCTTGGGCAGCGTGCGCATCTCCGCCACGCGATCGGAGATCTTCTGGCCCAGCAGCATGCCGCCGCCGCCCGGCTTGGCGCCCTGACCCACCACCACCTCGATGGCATCGGCCCGGCGCAGGTCGCGCGGGTTCATGCCATAGCGCGACGGCAGGTACTGATAGACCAGAATGTCGGAATGGCCGCGTTCCTCGTCGGTCATGCCGCCGTCGCCGGTGGTGGTGGAAGTGCCGGCAAGGCTGGCGCCGCGCCCCAGCGCTTCCTTGGCGGGGCCGGAGAGGGCGCCGAAGCTCATGCCCGCGATGGTGACGGGGATTTTCAGCTTGATTGGCTTTTTCGCAAAGCGCGTGCCGAGGGTGACGGAGGTGTCACAGCGTTCGCGGTAGCCTTCCAGCGGATAGCGAGAGATGGAGGCGCCGAGGAACAGCAGGTCGTCGAAATGGGGTACCTTGCGCTTGGTGCCACCGCCGCGGATGTCATAGATGCCGGTTGCGGCGGCGCGGCGGATTTCGGCGAGCGTGGCATCGTCGAAGGTGGCCGAGCGGCGCGGCGGGGTGTGCGGGTTCTGATAGCTCACGGGTCGCATCTCCCCTCAGTAGGCGTCGGCGTTGTCGATGTGGAAATTATAGAGCCGGCGCGCCGAGCCATAGCGGCGGAATTCCGCCGGGTCGGCATCCGCGCCGGCGCGGGCCAGCAGATCGGTCAGCAGGGCGAGGTGCTCGGGCCGCATCTCCTTCTCGATGCAGTCGGCACCGAGGCTTCTGACCGTGCCGCGCACGAACAGCCGGGCTTCATAGAGGCTGTCGCCCAGCGCCTCGCCGGCATCGCCCAGCACCACCAGATTGCCGGATTGCGCCATGAATGCCGACATGTGGCCGATGGAGCCATGGACCACGATGTCGATGCCTTTCATGGAGATGCCGCAACGCGAGGCGGCGTTGCCCCGGATCACCAGAAGGCCGCCGCGCCCGGTGGCGCCGGCATATTGCGAGGCATCGCCCTCCACGATCACGGTGCCGGCCATCATGTTTTCCGCCACGCCCGGCCCGGCCGAGCCGTGCACGGTGACGCTGCCGCCATCGTTCATGCCGGCACAATAATAGCCGACAGAACCGCGCACATGGACGGTGACGGGGCTGTCGATGCCCACTGCCACGGCGTGGCTGCCGCGCGGGTTCAGCACTTCGAAAAGGGTATCGTTGCTGTGCGGATCGATGCCGTGAAGGGCGCCGTTCAGCGCGCGCAGCGGGTGGGTCGCAAGGTCGAATTGCGGCATGGGTTTTTAGATCCTGCTTCTGTCGGCCCCGCCGGTCAGGCGGCCTTGCTGCGGTCCCAGAAATAGACGGTCGCCGGCTCCGGTTCCCAGACACGGGCGGTCTCGATGCCCGGCAGGCCGACAAGGGCGCGATATTCCGAGCCGAAGGCGACGTAGCGGTCGGTTTCCGCCATCACTGCCGGCTTGCAGGCGATGGGGTCGCGCAGCACGCCGAAGCCGGAGCGGGTGCCGACGACGAAGGTGTAGAAGCCGTCGAGATCGTCGAGTGCCCCTTCGAGCGCAGTGCCCAGATCCTTGCCGCGTGCCATCTCAGCGGTGAGATAGGCGGCCGCCACTTCCGAGTCGTTCTCGGTTTCGAAGGCGATGCCGGCACGCGTCAGTTCGCGGCGCAGGTTGTTGTGGTTGGACAGCGAGCCGTTGTGCACGAGGCACTGGTCCGGGCCGGTCGAAAACGGATGGGCGCCGAGCGTGGTGACGGCGGATTCCGTCGCCATGCGCGTGTGGCCGATGCCATGGGTGCCGCCCATGCCGGCGATGCCGAAGCGCGAGACGACATCCTTCGGCAGGCCAACTTCCTTGTAGATCTCCACGCTCTCGCCCGCGCCCATGACGCGGATCGCCGGGGCGATGCGTGGCAGCGCGGCGCGCACCGCCGCCACCATGTCCGCCGGCACCGTGATGACGGCATGGGTGTTCTTTATCGCGACCCGGGCTGTGCCGTCCGTCACCGGCGCCAGTTCGGCTTCCAGCGCGTGAAAGTCGGCTTCGGGATCGGGCGACTGCACGGTGATCTTGGCCAGCCCCGGCTGGCCTTCGCCATAGATGGCGATGCCGGCGGAATCCGGCCCCCGGTCGGTCATGGTGACCAGCATGGCGGAGAGCATGGCCCCCAGCTCCGGCTCCAGCTCCTTGTCCTTCAGGAACAATCCGACGATGCCGCACATCTGTGGCGACCCCCTTTGGCATTCCGTTCTGGCGTGAAGACGCGGCTGTGCGTCCGCTGCCTATGGGATGCCGCAAATCGGCCCGGCCCGCAAGATGCGTGCGAATATATTTTTCTCAGGAGGAAATTTCGGTGTCGCCGTCTTCATCCTCGCGATGTAGCGGCTGCCGGTCGTTGCCGGGGCTGCGGCCGAAGGCGGCGCGATAGCAGCGCGCGAAGTGGCCAGCGCTGGAAAAGCCGGTGGCGAACGCGATCTCGGCCACGGAGAGCGGACTTTCGCGCACCAGACGGCGGGCATGGTCGAGCCGGAGGCGGCGGTGGATGCCAGCCACGCCCTGTCCCAGATGGGCGGAGAACAGGCGATCGAGCTGGCGCGGGCTGACGCCGGCAAGCCGGGCCAGCCCCGCGCGCGGCAGCGGTGCCTCGATGCTGGCCTCCAGCTTCTCCAGCACGGCGATGATGCCGGGGTGGTGCACGCCGTAGCGCTCGCTGAGGGAGCCGCGCTGCGGTCCGGCGGCGGCACCGATTTCCGTATGCAGGAACCAGTCGGAGACCCGGCGGGCGAAGTCCGGTCCCATCCGGCCGGCGATGAGGGCGTGCATCATGTCGAGGGGGGCGATGCCACCGCCGCAGGTCAGCCGGTCGCGGTCGATCACGAAGCGGGCCTGTTCCGGGGCGAGATCGGGAAAGGCCTCCCGCAGGGCGGCGGCGTGTTCCCAGTGGATGGTGAAGCGTCGTTCGTGCAGCAGGCCGGCCTCGGCCAGAAGATAGGGCCCGCCGGAAATGCCGCCGATGCGCGTGCCCTCGGCCGCGAGCTGGCGCAGCGTGGCGTGGATCGCCGGGCGGCGCCACTGCGCCGGGCTGCCGCCCGCGCACACGAACACGATGTCCAGACCCCGCGCGGCGGAAAGCGGGGCGGCCGGCACCATGGCGGCGCCCGAACTTGCGACACTGCCACCGCCTTCCGCGAAGGTGCTGACGGTGTAGATCGGCCGCCCCGCCAGAATGCTGGCAGCGCGGAAGGGTTCCGCCGCCGATGCATAGGACATCAGCGCGAAGCCGGGGACGAGGATGAAGCCGATACGCTGGACGGCGCCCGGCGGTGGCCGGGAGGCGGGGACAGTGGGGGACATGGCGTGAATTTATCGAAAACAGTCTCTTTTCTGCAAGCCGCTTCGGCTTCCGCCCGTGCATCATGGTGGGAACAAGGCTGAGGCAGGGCATTCCATGCGCTATTCCGCGCTTTCCATTCTGCTGAACGGACTGATCGGCAACCGTGGCTGGAAGCCCGCATGGGCAAGTCCGGCTCCGAAGCCGCATTATGACGTGGTGATCGTCGGCGGCGGCGGGCACGGCCTTGCCACGGCCTATTATCTGGCGAAGACGTTCGGCATCGCCAATGTGGCGGTGCTCGAAAAAGGCTGGATTGGCAGCGGAAATATCGGCCGCAACACCACCATTATCCGCTCGAACTATCTGCTGCCCGGCAATAACCCATTCTACGAGCTTTCCATGAAGCTTTGGGAGGGGCTGGAGCAGGACTTCAATTTCAACGCGATGGTATCGCAGCGCGGCATCTACAACCTTTACCATTCCGACGGCCAGCGGGATGCCTATATCCGCCGGGGCAACACCATGCGCCTCGATGGTGCGGGGGCAGACCTGATCGACCGTGAGGCCCTGCGTGCCCGGCTGCCCTATCTCGATTTCGACAATGCCCGCTTTCCCATCAAGGGAGCGCTGTTTCACGCCCGCGGCGGCACGGTGCGCCACGATGCGGTGGCGTGGGGCTATGCCCGCGGCGCCTCGCAACGCGGGGTGGATATCATTCCCCACTGTGAGGTTACCGGCATTCGCCGCGAGGGTGGGCGTGTGACCGGCGTGGAGACCACGCGCGGGTTCATCGGCGCCGGCAAGGTGGCGCTGGCGACGGCGGGCTCCTCCAGCCTGACCGCGAAGATGGCGGGTCTGACGCTGCCCCTCGAAAGCCACGTCCTGCAGGCTTTCGTCACCGAAGGGCTGAAGCCGCTGATTGATACGGTCATCACCTTCGGCGCCGGCCATTTCTATGTGTCGCAGTCCGACAAGGGCGGGCTGGTCTTCGGCGGCGACATCGACGGCTACAATTCCTATGCCCAGCGCGGCAATCTGGCGACAGTGGAGAACGTGGCCGAGGCGGGGGTGGCGATGATCCCCTCGCTGTCGCGCCTGCGGGTGCTGCGGTCGTGGGGCGGCATCATGGACATGTCGATGGACGGCTCACCGATCATCGACCGGACCGATCTCGACAATCTCTTTCTCAACAGCGGCTGGTGCTATGGCGGCTTCAAGGCGACGCCGGGGTCGGGCTTCTGTTTCGCCCACCTGCTGGCCCGCGGCGAGCCGCATCCGGTGGCGTCGGCCTTCCGGCTGGATCGGTTCCGGCGGGGCTTCCTGATCGACGAGAAGGGCGTGGGCGCGCAGCCCAACCTGCACTGAATGCGGATGTGAAAGGCCCGGCTCATGGCAAGTCTCATTCACTGCCCCCACTGCGGCGTGCGTCCGCGGGAGGAGTTCACCGTGCGCGGCAGCGCCGTCTCCCGCCCGGCGCCCGATGCCGGCGAGGAGGCGTGGTTCGCCTATGTCTATCTGCGCGACAATCCGCGCGGCGTGCATGACGAGCACTGGCACCACACCGCCGGCTGCCGGCGCTGGCTGGTGGTGACGCGCAACACCGCCACGAACGAAACCCTCGCCGTGCGCGATGCCGCGCTCGGGCAGAACGCGGAGGTGCGGGCGTGAGCGGCTATCGCCTTCCCGCTGGCGGTCTCGTCGATCGCACGCGCAGCCTGAACTTCACCTTTGACGGCGCAGCGCTGTCCGGCCATCCCGGCGACAGCCTTGCTTCTGCGCTTCTTGCCTCGGGGCGGGTGCTGGTCGGCCGGTCGTTCAAATATCACCGTCCGCGCGGCATCCTGACCGATGGCTCGGCGGAGCCCAACGCGCTGGTGACCCTTGGCGTCGGCGGGCGGCGCGCGCCCAACACCCGTGCCACCATGGTGGCGCTGGAGCAGGGCCTCGTGGCTGAAAGCCAGAATCGCTGGCCGGGTCTCGGCTTCGATATCGGCGCGGTGAACGGCCTGCTGGCCCCGTTTCTTTCTGCCGGTTTCTACTACAAGACCTTCATGTGGCCGGCTCCGTTCTGGGAAAAGGTCTATGAGCCCTTCATCCGCCGCGCGGCCGGTCTGGGTCGGGCGGGGCGGGAGCCCGATCCGGACCGCTATGAAAAGGCATGGGCCCATTGCGATCTGCTGGTCGTCGGCGCCGGTCCGGCGGGGCTTGCCGCCGCGCTTACGGCCGGGCGGGCGGGTGCGAGCGTCATCATCATGGACGAGGGCCTCAGGCCGGGCGGCATGCTGCTGAAGTGCCGTGCCACCATCGGCGACCATCCGGCGCCTGCCTTTGCCGCGGCCGTGTGGGCGGAGCTGGAAAGCCTGCCCAACGTGCGCACTTTCGCGCGCACGACGGTGTTCGGCTGGTATGACGACAATGTGTTCGGTGCGCTGGAACAGGTCGGCGGTCGGTGCGAGGGTGCCGGCCCGGCGGCCCCGCTGGAGCGACTGTGGCGCATCGCGGCCCGGCGCGCGGTGCTGGCGAGCGGGGCGGAGGAGCGGCCGCTGGTCTTCGGCGGCAACGATCGTCCCGGCGTGATGCTGGCCGGCGCGGCCACGGGCTACGCCCTGCGCGATGGCGTAGCCGTGGGCCGCCGCGTGGCGGTTTTCGCTAATGGCGATGCCGGTGCGGCGGCCGTCGCCGATCTGGCGGCGGCGGGCGTCAATGTCGTGGCACTGGTCGATGCGCAGGCCGACACGCCCGCCTCGGCTCCGGCCGGCATCGGGGCGCATTACACGGGCGCCGTCGTCACCCACACCTTCGGCGGCCGCGCGTTGTCGGGCATCGCCGTGCGGCAGGGCGGGCAGACCCATCGCATCGCCGCCGATGTGCTGGCCGTGAGCGGCGGCTTCAGCCCGCGCATTCATCTGGCCTGCCAGCGGGGCGGCCGCCCCGTGTGGGATGCGGCGGCCAGCGCTTTCCTCGCGCCCGCCGGCCTGAAAGGGCTGGTGCCTGCCGGCTCGGTTACCGGCGCGCGGGGGCTTGGCGCCTGCCTTGAAGGCGGTGCCGGTGCGGCGGCAGCGGCACTGGGCGAAATCGGCATTGCGACTGCCCCGGCGAGGTTCGGGGCCGTTGAGGGTGAGGCCGCGATCCGGCCGGCTGCGCCGCTGTGGCGGGTGCCGGGCGGGCGGGGAAAGGCATTCGTCGATTTCCAGAACGATGTCCACGCCGCCGATCTCGCGCTGTCCGTGCGCGAGGGCTATGGCCATGTCGAGCATGCCAAGCGCTACACCACCAGCGGCATGGCGACGGATCAGGGCAAGCTCTCCAACATCAATGCCATCGGCATTCTGGCCGAGGAACGCGGGGTCAGCCCGGCCGAGATCGGCACCACCACGTTTCGTCCTTTCTACACGCCGGTTTCCTTCGGTGCTCTCGCCGGGCCGGCGCGGGGGGCCTCGTTCCGCCCGGTGCGCCGGTCGCCACTGCACGGCTGGGCGGAGAAGCTGGGCGCCGTGTTCGTTGAAACCGGGCCTTGGTAT